>JALORJ010000253.1 GCA_025459035.1 Burkholderiales bacterium | reverse complement strand
CGCAGTTCCTGCACCTTCGGCGTGTAGTCGAAGTCCATCGTGTCGTTCTCCTGCGCGGTCGCGCGGTCGGGCGGAAGGCAAGGTCCCCGGCCTGCCCGCGACGGGGATCCTCCCGTGACGCGGCCGGAACGAAGGTGGGCCGCGCAGGCGGTCGATCCGACGCACGCTGCATGGCCGCACCGCGCCGCGCGGCTCCGCCCTCCCTCGACGAACCGCACGACGCACAGCCCCCGATGATGCCAGCCGCCCGCGGGCGGCGCGCTCGGCGCGGACCCGAACCGCGGCACGCACGCCCGTGCCGGCGTGGTTCAGGCCGCGAGCGGACGCCCTTCGAAGGTCTCCAGCGTCGCGCGCAGCGCGTCCGGAACCGGCATCGGCCGGCGTTCGGTCGGATGCGCGTTGACGTACACGACCTCGCCCGAGACGAGATGGTCGGCGCCGCGGTGGATCTCGACCGCGAAGGTCATGCTCGTGCGACCGATCCGCCGCACGCGCACCGCCACGTCGAGGTCGTCGTCGAAATGCGCGGCGTCGTGGTACTCGACCGTGGCCTTGACGACGAACAGATCGCTGCCGGCCGCGATCAGTGCGTCCGGGTAGCGGATGCCCGCGGCCCGCCAGTACTCGGTGATCGCGACATCGAAGTACATCAGGTAGTGACCGTTGAAGACGATGTCCTGCCGGTCGACCTCGGCCCAGCGGACCCGCAGCGGATGGGCGAAGCGGAAGTCGGACCGCGCCATCTCACGCGCTGCCGAAGTAGCGCCGCGTGAGCCAGCGCGCGACGACGGCGGGCTTGGTCGCGCCCTCGCGCTCCACCGTCACGTCCCATGTGATCTGCATGCCCCCGGCGATCGCGTCGCACGCCGCGAGCACGAAATGCGCGCGCACGCGGCTGCCGGCCGGCACCGGATCCGTGAAGCGCAGACGGTCGAAGCCGTAGTTCACGCCCATGCCGACGCCGTCGAAGGCGAAGGCGATGTCGGCCATGTGCGCGAGCAGAGACAGCGTGAGGAAGCCGTGCGCGATCGGACCGCCGAACGGCGACTCGCGCCGCGCACGGTCGACCTCGACGTGGATCCACTGGTGATCGTCGGTCGCGTCCGCGAACGCGTCGATGCGCGACTGCAGGACGTCGACCCAGTCGCTCGTGGCGACCTCGGTCCCCACCAGCGCGCCGAGGGCGTCCAGGCCGGGCAGGCGGGTCAGCGGCATGGAGCGAACTTCCGCGGACGCGGCGCCGTCACGGCGCGAGGCTGCGGTAGTACGCCGCCAGATCGTCGATGTCCTGGTCCGTCAGGTCCTTCGCGTTTGGATACATCAGCCCGGCCATCGCCCCCTGACGTTCGCCGGAACGGTAGGCCGCCAGCGCGTACTTGAGATAGGCCGCGTTCTGCCCGGCGAGCTTCGGATACATCGGCACGAGCGCCTTGCCGTCGGCGCCATGGCAGATCGCGCACGCGGTGGACTTGGCCCGGCCGGCCTCGGCATCGCCCAGCGCGTGTGCTGGCGCGGCGCCCACGGCGAGTGCGGCGATCAGCGGCACGACGATCGACTTCGACAGCATCGGAAAGCTCCGTGGAAAGGTCGCGTGGATCACACCACCTGAAGCGTCGCCATCATGCCGCGATCGCTGTGCTCGGCGAAATGGCAGTGGTACACGGTGCGCCCGGTGAACTCGGTGAAGTGGATGCCGATGCGAAGCGTCGTGCCTTCGCCGACGTTGTGCATGTCGTGCCACGCGCGCGCCGTCGGCGGTCGGCCGTTGACGGCAAGCACCTCGTAGTGCCACGTGTGCAGGTGGAACGGATGATCCATCACGTCGACGTTGCGCACGTTCCAGATCTCGCGGGTGCCGGCCTGCGCGAGCACGTCGACGCGGTCCGGATCCATGAAGCGCGTGCAGATGTTGTACATCGACAGCACGATGTCGCGCTCGGCAGCGACGTCGCCCACGTCGAAGGCGGGGCGGCGCTCCCGCGTGCCCGGCAGCGGCCGCAGCGCGATGCGGCCGGGCGGAGGCAGCAGCGTCACGACCGGTCGGGCCGGCGTGTACGTGAGCCCGCGCCGCGCGACCGGTTCGTAGACCAGCTGCACCGGCGCGTCGCCGTCGAGCGGCAGCATCACCTCGACGCGCGCACCGGGCACCAGGAAGAGCTCACGCGTGACCTGCGGTGCTTCGAGCGGATGCCCGTCCCACGCGATCACCGCGAGTGCGTCGCCATCCGACCGCAGCAGCCGCCAGAAGCGGGCGTTCGACGCGTTGAGGATGCGCAGCCGCTGCCACGGACGCCGCGCGCGGATCACCGGGTTGTCGACGCCGTTGACGAGCAGGCGGTTGCCTTCCTTGCCGAAATACCAGTCGCTCGTGCGATGCGCGGCCACGCGCTCGCCGTCGAGCGTGAAGTCCTTCAGCACGAGCAGCCGGTCGTCGCAGTCGAGCGCCTGCTCGAAGTCGCGTGGCCCCTCGACCAGGATCGGGCCGGCGAGGCCGCCGAACATGAACTTCGCGGTATCGCCGTGCACGTGCGGGTGGTACCAGTGCAGCCCGGTGTCGTGCGGCGACACCGTGAACGCGTAGTCGAAGGCTTCGCCCGCCGGGACCTGCAGCCAGACGTTGTCCCCGCGCCCGCCCGGCGGCAGCGCCAGCCCGTGGAAGTGCAGGTTCGTCGGCCGGTCGAGCCGGTTCTCGAAGCGCAGTTCGACCCGCTCGCCCGGGCGCACGCGCAGCAGCGGCCCGGGCACGCTGCCGTTGTACGCGACGGTGTCGACGCGATGCCCGTCCAGCGTGACACGGGCCGGCGACGCGACCAGCGTGCCGCGCGCGACGCCAGGTTCGCTGCGGTCGAAGGCCAGCTCCGCGAGGGCCGGCAGCGCCGGCCCGGCGTCCAGCGCTGCATGCACGCCGGCCGCGATGCCCGGCAGCAGCAGCGCGCCTGCGCCCTGCACGAATCGACGTCGGCCGCGGTCCACGCTCAGTAGCGCCCCGGCGCGAGGCTGAACGCGAACACGTCGGCACTGTCGACCACGCCCGCACGCACGAGCCCGTCGACCACCTCGGCGCGCCGGCGCACGACGCTGTCGAGACGCTGCGTGCGCAGCCCGCGAACCTCGTCGGCGTCGAACGGCTGGAAGTCCGCCGGCAGCTGGGCCGCGCTGAAGCTCGTCATCACCCAGTTGAGCATCGCCGCGAGCCGATCGTCCGGCAGATGTGCCTGCAGCACGTTGGGGACCTGCACCACGTACGCGCGCCCCTCGCGGGTGTGCGCGAACCAGCCCACCCGGTCACGCAGGCGCGGCACTTCCGCGACCGACACACCCTCGTGTCCGTGGCAGCCCTGGCAGTGGCGCGCGAAGTCCTCGCGCGCGCGCCCGATGCGCGGCACCGGTGTGCCCTGGGCGCGCAGGTTCACGTCGGGAATGGCGTCGGCCGGCACGAAGCCGTCCCCGTCGCGCGGGGCCTCGGCGTGCAGCGTCGGGCAGAACATGAACGTGGCCAGCGCGAGGCTGGCCACGAGGCGGGAACAAGGCATCGTCGTCGACGCGGCCGCAGCCGCGCGGTTCACACCTGGCCGACGACGGCCGCGCTGGAGCAGTGGTAGACCATCGACGACCCGCCGAAGCACCAGATGATGTCGTTGTTCAGCTGCGGACGGTACGCGGGCATCTCGCCGGCGGTACCGAGGCAGTTGCACATCGGGCACGCGTCCTTGCCGCAGCAGTCGCGATACGCGATCAGGTACATCTTGTTGTCGTCGGGGTTCAGGCAGCTGCCCACCCACGACGTCGGCGACGGCGACGACCCCGGCGGGCACGTGGCAGGCCCCCCGCCGCAGCAGGAGCACAGGTAGCCGTCGCCGGAACAGTAGCGCCAGTAGTTGCACGCCGCGTCGTCCTTGGTCTGGGCACCGACGCGCTTCGCCCACATCAGCGCCGGGTCCTCGGCGGCGTTGGCCTTGCGCGCGACCGGCAGCACCGGCAGCACCGTCGCGCCGACCAGTGCCGCGCCGAGCGACGACACGAAGCTGCGGCGCGAGACGCTCTGCGCGGTGCGGCGGCTCATCCGCTCGATCAGTCGGTCGAACATCTGCATGAAGAACATGTGTGTCTCCCCTGTGCCGAATGCGTGTGCGGCCGTCAGGCCGCTTCCTTCTCGGCGACGGTCGCCTCGTCGCCCTTCACGTAGCCCCGCGCCTTCAGGTACGCCTGGATCGAACCGTAGCCGGTCTCCTTGGCGATCGCGAGACTCTCGAGATGCTCGCGGCTGTTCACCAGCCCCTTCGCGCGGATCACACCGTCCTCGTCGATCAGGATCGCGTACGGCAGCTTGCCGACCTGGAAGGTCATGCCGACCTG
>JALORJ010000018.1 GCA_025459035.1 Burkholderiales bacterium | reverse complement strand
CGGGGCGGCCTCGCGCGCCGATCGTGGCGCCGTCAGCGTGACGGGCCGCCCGCTGCCGACCCTCGGCAGCGCCGGCGCGGCCACCGAAGCGTCGGTCGCGTCGAGCACGGCGACGTGGACGATCCCGGCCGACTTCGATGTCGACGCGTTCGTGCGCACGGCCAAGACCCAGTTCATCCGCATGCAGGCCGCGTGGGATGCCGGCGACCAGGCCGACATCCGCGAATTCACGACGCCCGAGATGTTCGCCGAGCTGCGGATGGATCTGGCCGACCGCGGTGCTGCCGAGAACTTCACCGAAGTGGTCGACCTCGACGCGCAGCTGCTGGGCGTCGAGATGCGCGACCGCGATGCGCTGGCCAGCGTGCGCTTCACCGGCCGCGTGCGCGAGGCGCGCGGCGCCGAGCCGACGCCGATCGCGGAAGTGTGGAACCTGGTGAAGCCGTTGTCGGGACGCGCGGGCTGGCTGCTCGCGGGCATCCAGCAGGAAGACCCCGCGGCCTGAGCGCGGGTTGGTCGGGCGGGGCGCGGTCGCGCGCTCCGCCGGACGCGTTCAGTCGTAGCGGCGGCGGTCCTCGATGACCTTGCCGTCGTTCGGCAGTGCACCGGACGCGACGATCTGCACGTCGCCGCGCAGCTTGCAGACCTCACGGATCGAAGTGCCGACGGCCGCATCGAGCCCGTCGGGGGCGGCGCCGGCCAGTTCGACCGACAGCGTCATCACGTCGTTGCGCTCGGCGTCGTGCGTGACCACCAGGCGGGCACGGGCGATCTCGGGATGGCGCTTCACGACGTCGGCGACCTGTGACGGGTGCACGAACATGCCCTTGATCTTGGTGGTCTGGTCGGCGCGCCCCATCCAGCCCTTGATCCGCCGTGCGGTGCGACCGCACGGGCTGGGCCCGGCGAGCACCGCCGACAGATCACCGGTCGCGAATCGGATCAGCGGGTACTCGGGTGTGAGCGTCGTGACCACGACTTCCCCGACCTCGCCGTCGGGGACCGGATCGCCGGTGCCGGGCCGCACGATCTCGACGATCACGCCCTCGTCGGTGACGAGCCCTTCGCGCGCCTCGGTCTCGTAGGCGACCAGGCCCAGATCCGCGGTGCCGTACGACTGGTAGCCCGCGATGCCGCGGTCGGCCAGCAACTGGCGCACCGGCGGCAGGAAGGCCTCGCCGCTGACGGCCGCCTTGGTGAGGCTCGAGACGTCGAGCTGCATCTCGTCGGCCTTGTCGAGCAGGATCTTCAGGAACGACGGCGTGCCGGCGTAGCAGACCGGCCGCAGGTCGGCGATCGTCTGCACCTGCAGTTCGGTCTGGCCGATCCCGGCCGGAAACACCGGGCAGCCCACGGCCTGCGCAGCCAGATCCATCATGAATCCGGCCGGCGTGAAGTGGTACGAGAACGTGTTGTGCACCAGCTCGCCGGCGCGGAAGCCCGCGGCGTACAGCGCGCGCGCGAAACCCCACCAGTCCTTGCGGTCGCCCTGCGGGTCGTAGATCGGGCCCGGCGACGCGAAGATGCGCGCGAGCCGCGACGGCGCGACGCCGGTCATGCCGGCGAACGGCAGCGCCGCGCGCTGCAGCGCGATCAGGTCGGACTTGCGCGTGACGGGCAGTGCGGCCAATGCGGCGCGGTCGGGCACCGCGTGCGCCGGCACGTCGGCCAGCAGTCGCTCGAAGTACGGCGCGTTGCGCTTCGCGTGATCGAGCTGGTCGCGCAGCAGCGCGAACTGCGCGCGCTCGCGGACCTCGGGCGGGCGCGTCTCGAGGTCGTCGAAGTGGCGCAGGTCGCGGCTCATCGTCCGCCCGTCACAGCTGCACGCCGCGCGTGAGCGCGCCGTCGACGACCAGGTTGGTGCCGGTCACGAAGCTCGCCGCCGGGCTCGCGAGAAACGCCACGGCGTTGGCCATCTCCTGCGGCGTGCCCATGCGGCCGGTCGGGTTGAGCGCGAGGGCCTGACGGAAGAAGTCCGGGTTGCCCTGCTCGATGCGGTTCCACACGCCGCCTTCGAAGTACGTGTTGCCCGGTGACACCGTGTTCGCGCGGATGCCGCGACACGCGAGCTGGTTCGCCAGGCCCTGCGTGTAGTGGATCAGGGCCGCCTTGAAGGCGCCGTACGGCCCGGCCGCGAAGTCGATCTCGCGCCCGGACACGCTCGAGATCGTCACGATCGACGCGGCCTTGCTCTTCTCGAGGAACGGCATCGCCGCGTTGACCATGCGCACGCTGCCCATCAGATCGGTGTCGAAGCCGGCCTTCCAGCCCGCCTCGTCGGTCGAGATCGCCAGCGCGCTGACGTTGGCGACGACGATGTCGAGACCGCCCAGCGCCGCGGCCGAGTCGGCCACCCACTGCGCGAGCGCCGCGGCGTCGGACACGTCGACCGCCGCACCGGTGGCGGTGACGCCACGCGCGGACAGGGCCGCGACGGTGGCCTTCACCTCGTCGGCATTGCGCGCGCAGATCGCGACGTGCGCGCCTTCGGCCGCGAGCGTCTCGGCGATCGCGCGGCCGATGCCCTTGGTGCCCTGCGGCGTCCGCCCGACGACAGGCCGAGGTAGAACTCCTTCACGTCCTCGTTGCTGCGCAGTGCCTCGGCGGTGTTCTCCATCACCACTCGCCCGTTCTCGAGGATGTAGCCGAAGTCGGCGTAGCGCAGCGCCACAGAGGTGTTCTGCTCGGCCAGCAGGAAGCTCACCTTCTCCTGCGTGTTGAGGTTGCGCACGATCTCGAAGATCTCCTCGACGATCTGCGGCGCGAGCCCCATCGACGGTTCGTCGAGCAGGATCATCTGCGGTCGCGCCATCAGCGCGCGGCCGATCGCGGTCATCTGCTGCTCGCCGCCGGACGTGTAGCCCGACTGCGACCTGCGCCGCACCTTCAGCCGCGGGAAGAAGGCGTACACGCGCTCGAGGTCGGCGGCGATGTCGCCGCGCGACGCGCTGCGGGTGAACGCGCCGGTCATCAGGTTCTCCTCGACCGTCAGGTGCTGGAAGCAGTGCCGGCCCTCCATCACCTGCACCAGCCCGCGGCGCACCAGGTCCGACGGCGTCAGGTGGTCGATGCGCTCGCCGCGGTACTCGACCGAGCCCTTGGTCACGTCGCCACGCTCGGACGCGAGCAGCGTCGAGATCGCCTTGAGCGTCGTGCTCTTGCCGGCGCCGTTGGCGCCGAGCAGCGCGACGATGCGGCCTTCGGGGACCGCCAGCGACACGCCCTTCAACACGAGGATCACGTGGTCGTAGATCACCTCGACGTTGTTGACCGCCAGCAGCGCCTGCGGGGCGCTGTCGGCGGCGGGCGTGGCGGCGACAGGGGCCGTTGCGGTGCTCACGCGGTCGCCTCGCACAACCCGCGCGGGAACTTCACCGCACGGGTGTCGGCGCCTGAACGCAATCGACTTGCCGTCGATCCCCGCGTTGCGGGGCCCCTCGCCGGGTGTCTCATGCGTTCATGACCCCATGCAGGCCGGCTTGATGCCCTTCTCGGTCGCGTACTTCGCGGCCGACTCCTCGACCATCCTGCGCACCATCGCGCGGTCGCCGTTCATCCAGTCCGACGCGATCTTCCACTCGGTGCCGGTCCACTGCTGGAAGCGCACGACGCCGGCGCCGCCGTGGTCGGTGCACGATGTCTTCACCGGCGGCAGCATGGTGTTGAAGCCCAGCGACTTCAGCCGGCCGGCGTTGATGTCGAGGTTCTCGATGCCCCAGCGCACCTGCTCGCCGGTCATCGGCTTCTTGCCGTACTTCTCCTGCGCCTTGCGCACGGCCTCGACGGTGAACATCGCGGCGGCCATGCCGCGGTTCCACAGCACGGTGCCGACCAGCTTCGCGTCGCCGCCCTTGCTGCGGCCGTAGACGAACTTCTCGATGTCGGCGACGACCGGGTAGTTCTTGCCGGCGAGCGCGAGCGTCGCGGCGTAGTAGCCGGTCGCGGCCGGGCCCGCGGCCTGCGTGTCGACCTCGGAGCCTGCCCACCAGTTGCCGACCATCTTCTCGCGCGGGAACCCGGTCTTCTGCGCGGTCTGCAGTGCCGTGGCGTTCATCACGCCCCAGCCCCACAGCACGACCCAGTCGGGCTTGTACTGACGGATCTGCAGCCACTGCGACTGCTGTTCGTTGCCGGGATGCGGCACCGGGATCATCTTGAGTTCGAAGCCGAGCTTCTTCGCCTCGGCTTCCATCACCGGCTGCGGCTCCTTGCCGTAGGCGCTGTCGTGATACAGAAGCACAAGCTTCTTGCCCTTGAGCTTGTCCTCGCCGCCTTCCTTCTCGGCGATGAACTTCACGATGCCGGTCGCGTTGTCCCAGTAGTTCGACAGCAGCGGGAACACCCACGGGAACACGCGGCCGTCGGTCGCGTCGGTGCGGCCGTAGCCCATCGTGATCAGCGGGATCTTGTCGACCGGGGCCTTGTCGAGGATCGCGTAGGTGATGCCGGTCGACATCGGATGGATCGCGGTCGGCCCGGTCGCGACCTTGGTCTTGAGGCGTTCGTAGCACTCGACGCCCTTGGTGTTGTTGTATTCGGTCTCGCACTCTTCCCACGTGAGGCGCACGCCGTTCACGCCGCCGTCGCGCTCGTTGACGAGGTTGAGGTAGTCGATGAAGCCGCCGAAGAACGCGGCGCCGTTGGCGCCGTACGGCCCGACGCGATACCCGGTGATGCCGATGAACTGCGTCGGCTGCTGTGCCACGGCGTCGGTCGCGACACCGCCGACGATCGCCAGCGCGAAGGCCGCGGCGGCGAGCGAGCGCTGGAACCAGGGGGTCTTCATGGGTGTGTCCTCCTTGGAGTTCTCGGTCCGGGACGGATCGGCCCGGACCCGACCGTCAACGCGGCGCGTGCGACGCCGGTCGACGTGTGCTGCCTAGTACGGGAACGGCCACAGTCTCGCCTTCTCCTTGCCGATCTGCCACAGCCGCGCGAGCCCGTGCGGTTCGACGATCAGGAAGAAGATGATCAGCGCGCCGAACACCACCAGTTGCGCCATCGAGGCCACGCCCGGCGGCAGGGCCAGACCGATGGCGGCCGCGCCGTCGGTCAGCAGCAGATCGAGCGCGATCGGCAGCAGCGTGATGAACGCCGCGCCCAGGAACGAGCCCGCCATGCTGCCGACGCCGCCGACGATGATCATGAACAGGATGCGAAACGACAGGTCGAGGTTGAAGTCCTCGGGCTGTACCGAGCCCAGGTTCGCGAACGCGTACAGCGCACCGGCCACGCCGCAGTAGAACGAGCTGACCGCGAACGCCGTGAGCTTGGTGCGCACGATGCGGATGCCGATCACCTCGGCCGCGACGTCCATGTCGCGCACCGCCATCCACGCCCGCCCGGTGGCGGAGCGGATGAGGTTCTTCGCGACCAGCGCCATCACCGCGACGATGGTCAGCACCAGCAGGTATTTCTCGGTCGGGGTGTCGGCGAGCCAGCCCGCGATCTCGAGCGGCTGCGTGCTGATCGCGCCGCTGGTGCTGTCGTTGGAGAACCACGACACCTTCACGAGCAGCCACGGGATGAAGAACTGCGCGGCCAGCGTGGCCACCGCGAGATAGAACCCCTTGATGCGCAGGCTGGGGAGCCCGAACAGCACGCCGACCCCGGCGGCGGTCAGGCCGCCGAGCACGAAGCTGCCGAGCAGCGGCATGCCGGGCACGCGCGCCTCGAAGTTGTAGGCCGCCACGGCGCCGACCGCCATGAACGCCGCCGAGCCGAGCGACAGCTGGCCCGCGTAGCCGGTCAGGATGTTCAGACCGATGGCCGCGAGCGAGAACGTGAGGAAGGGGATCAGGATCGCCGTGAGCCAGTAGGGGCTTGCCGCAAGCGGCACGGCGACGAACGCCACCGCGAGCAGCACCGCCATCGCGATGCGGTCCTGGCGGATCGGGAAGATCTGCTGATCCGTCGCGTACGACGTCTTGAACTGTCCGGCTTCGCGATAGAACACGGTGCCTCAGACCCGGTCGATGTGGCGTTCGCCGAACAGGCCCTCGGGCCGGATCAGCAGGAACAGCAGCGCCAGCGCATAGGCGAACCAGCCTTCGATGCCGCCGCCGACGTACTGCCCGAGATAGACCTCCGCCAGCTTCTCGGCCGCGCCGATGATCAGCCCGCCGACGATCGCGCCGAGGATCGACTCGAAGCCGCCGAGGATCAGCACCGGCAGCGCCTTGAGCGCGACGAAGGTCAGCGCGAACTGCACGCCGTTGCGCGCACCCCACAGCAGCCCTGCGACCAGCGCGACGAAGCCGGCCACCGACCACACGATCGCCCAGATCTGCTTGAGCGGGATGCCCACCGCGAGCGCGGCCTGGTGGTCGTCGGCCACGGCGCGCAGTGCACGACCGATACGGGTCTTGTTGAAGAACACCGCCAGCACCGTCACGAGCGCACCGGCCACGAGCGCCGCGACGAGATCGAACTTGCTGACGAGCAGGTTGAAGCGCTCCATCACCGCTTCGATCGGCTCGTCCTGCAGGCCCAGGTCGAGCCGCCGGATGTTGGTGCCCCAGACGAGCTGCGCGACGCCCTCGATGAAGAACGCGAGCCCGATGGTCGCCATGAACAGCGTGATCTGCGGCTGGTTGACCAGCGGGCGCAGCACCACGCGCTCGGTCGCGATGCCCACGCCCACCATCACCCCGAGCGTGAGCACGAAGGCGAGCCACAGCGGCAGCTGCCAGGCTTCCTGCAGCCCGGTGAACGTCAGCGCCGCGAAGAACACCATCGCGCCCTGCGCGAAGTTGAAGACGCCCGACGCCTTGTAGATCAGCACGAAGCCCAGCGCGACGAGCGAATACATCACGCCCGCGAGCAGCCCGCCGATGAGCACCTCGAGGAAGAAACTCATCGCGTGGCGGCCTGCCGCGAGAGGCCCCGCCCCGCGGCACGGGTCGGCGGGCGCAGCGCGCGCAGGCGTCGACCGCCAGGCACGGGCGCTGCAGGGAAGGGGGCGGAGGCGAGCATCTAGTGCGCGACGCCGAGGTAGGCGTCGACGACGGCCTGGTTCGACCGCACTTCGTCGGGCGGGCCGTCGCCGATCTTGCGGCCGTAGTCGAGCACGACGACGCGGTCGGAGATGTCCATCACGACCCCCATGTCGTGTTCGATCAGCACGATGGTCGTGCCGAACTCGTCGTTGACGTCGAGGATGAAGCGGCACATGTCCTGTTTCTCTTCCAGGTTCATGCCGGCCATCGGTTCGTCGAGCAGCAGCAGCCGCGGCTCGGCCGCGAGCGCGCGGGCGAGCTCGACGCGCTTCTGCACGCCGTACGGAAGCCGCCCGACGGGGGTCTTGCGCACCGACTCGATCTGCAGGAAGTCGATGATGTGCTCGACTTTCTCGCGGTGGACGAGCTCCTCGCGGCGGTTGGGGCCGACGTAGAGCGCCTGCGCGAGCAGCCCCGAGCGCATCTTCAGGTTGCGCCCGGTCATGATGTTGTCGAGCACGCTCATGCCCTTGAACAGCGCGATGTTCTGGAACGTGCGCGCGATGCCCATCGACGCCGCGCGGTGCGGGTCCATGCGGCGGTACTCGCGCCCCTCGAAGACGATGCGGCCCTCGGTCGGCTGGTACACGCCGTTGATGATGTTGAGCATCGAGCTCTTGCCCGCGCCGTTCGGGCCGATGATCGCGCGGATCTCGCCGTCGCGGACGTCGAAGCCGATGTCGGTCAGCGCCTTGACGCCGCCGAACGCGAGCGAGATGTGTTCGAGCGACAGCATCACGTCGCCGATGTGGCGTTGCGGGGCCATCGCGTCAGGCCGCCTTGCGCGCCGGCGCGACCGGCACGGTCTTCACGTCGCGGATCTTCAGGTCCGCGCGGATGCGACCGGTGCGGCCGTCCTCGAACTTGATCTCGGCGTCGATCTCGCAGTGCGAGCGGCCGTCGAACAGCGCGTCGACGAGGGTCGCGTAGCGCTCGGCGATGAAGCCGCGGCGCACCTTGCGCGTGCGCGTGAGCTCGCCGTCGTCGGCGTCGAGCTCCTTGTGCAGCACGAGGAAGCGCGAGATCTGCGAACCGCCCAGCTGGGCGTCGCCGGCGAGGTCGCGGTTGACCTGCTCGATGCACTCCTGCACGAGCGCGTAGACCGCGTCCTGCTGGGCGAGATCGGTGTAGCCCGAGTACGCGATGCCACGGCGCTCGGCCCAGTTGCCGACCGAGCCCAGGTCGATGTTGACGAAGGCCACCGCCCGGTCGCGGCCGTGACCGAAGGCCACCGCTTCCTTGATGTGCGGAAAGAACTTGAGCTTGTTCTCGAGATAGGCCGGCGCGAACAGCGTGCCGTCGGCCAGCCGGCCGACGTCCTTCGCGCGGTCGATGATCTTCAGATGGCCGTCGGCGTCGAGGAAGCCTGCATCGCCGGTCATGAACCAGCCGTCGGGAGTGATGGACTCGGCCGTCGCGTCGGGGCGGCGGAAGTACTCCTTCAGCATGCCCGGCGTCTTCACCTGCACCTCGCCGTTGTCGGCGATGCGGATCTCGACGCCCGGCAGCGGCGTGCCGACGGTCTCGAGCTTGACCTGCCCGTCGGGCTGCTTGCAGACGTACACGCTGGTCTCGGTCTGGCCGTAGAGCTGCTTCAGGTTGATGCCGATCGAGCGGTAGAACTCGAACAGGTCCGGCCCGATCGCCGCGCCGCCGGTGTACGCGACGCGCAGCCGCGACATGCCGAGCACGTTGCGCAGCGGCCCGAACACCAGCGCATCGCCCAGCGCGTACTTGAGGCGGTCGCCGAGCGGTACCTCGGCGGCGCGGCCGTCCATGATCTTCGACCCGCAGCGCCGCGCCACCGCCATGCAGCGATGGAACATCGCGCGCTTCGGCGCCGACGCGTCCTCCATGCGGATCATCACCTGCGTGAGCAGGTTCTCGAACACGCGCGGCGGTGCGAAGTAGTAGGTCGGCCCGATCTCGCGCAGGTCGGTCATCACTGTCTCGCTCGACTCGGGGCAGTTCACGCAGAACCCGGCCACCAGCGCCTGCGCGTACGAGAACAGATGGTCGCCGACCCACGCCATCGGCAGGTACGACAGCACCTCGTCGCGGTCGTCGAAGCGGTCGAACGCCACGTCGCCGGCTGCCGCGGACATCAGCGATGCGTGCGAATGGCACACGCCCTTCGGGTTGCCGGTGGTGCCCGACGTGTAGAGCATCACCGCGATGTCGTCGGGCCGCCCCTTCGCGACCTCGCCGTCGAAGAAGCCCGGATGGTCGCGGTCGAAGGCGCGACCGGCCTCCTGCAGCGACGCGAACGACAGCACCTGCGCCTGCGTGTAGTGGCGCATGCCGCGCGGATCGGAGTAGACGATGTGCGCGAGGCGCGGCGTGTCGGGCAGCACCTCGAGCAGCTTGTCGACCTGTTCCTGGTCCTCGACCACCGCGAACGCGATCTCGGCGTTGTCGAGCACGAAGCGCATCTCGGTGGCGATGGCGTCCTGGTACATCGGCACGGGAATGCCGCCGAGGCACTGCGCGGCCATCATCGACCAGTAGAGATGCGGTCGGTTGTCGCCGATCACGGCCAGCGTGCTGCCACGCTGGAAGCCGCGCGCCGCAAGGCCGCACGCGATCGCCCGCACCTCGTCGGCCACCTGCGCCCAGGTCCAGCCGAGCCAGATGCCGAGGTCCTTCTCGCGGATCGCGGTGCGGTTGCCGCGCTCGCGCGCGTGCCGCAGCAGCAGGCCCGGAAAGGTGTCGGCGGGGCGCGCGGGGGGCGCGCCAGCGGCGGATGCGGACACCGGGTGGGAACTCCTCCAGAAGCTTGTCGTGATGGCGACCGATCCCGACGCGCAAGGCGGCGACGCGGGCGACCCGCCACGGACCGACGCGACGGGCGACGGTTCCGCCGGGGTCCGAATGGCGGGCGAAGGTAGCAGCTTCGTGCAGACTCCGGCTGTCGCGCCGACGACAATCTCCGCGGGGTTTCGCGGGCACGCGGCGCGTCCTGCCGCAGATCCGACCCAACCCCGATCGTGATGCCCGACGACGCTCCCGTCTTTGCCGCGTGGCTCGCGGTGCTGACCCCCGACGAGCAGGCGCGGGTGCGGGCGGACTTCGCCGAGTTCGACGTCGCGAGCGGCTCGATCGTGGTGCAGCGCGGCGATCCGTCCGACCACTGGATCGGCGTCGTGCGCGGCCTGGTCAAGCTCGCGAGCGCCGCCCCCGACGGGCGCAGCACGACGTTCGCGGGGGTTCCGCCCGGCGGCTGGTTCGGCGAGGGGGCACTGCTGAAGCGCGAGCCGCGTCGCTACGACGTGATCGCGCTGTCCGACAGTCGGCTGGTGCGGCTGCCGCGGGCGACCTTCGAATGGCTGCTCGAACGCAGCATCCCGTTCAATCGCTGGCTGCTCACCCAGTTCAATGCGCGGCTGGGCCAGTTCATCGGCATCGTCGAGCGCGAGCGCCTGCTCGACCCCGACGCCAAGGCGGCCCGCGTCATCGCGGACCTCTTCGACCCGATCCTCTACCCCGGCACCGGGCTGCGGCTGCCGATCTCGCAGACGGAGCTCGCGCTGCTGGTCGGGGTATCGCGCCAGCGCACGAACCAGTCGCTGCAGACCCTCGAGAAGGCCGGCCTGCTGGCCGTCGAGTACGGCGCCATCCAGGTGCTGGACCTGGAGGCGCTGCGGGCGTGGGGCAGCTGAGCCCGGCCCGCGCCGGCGACCTCAGCAGCGCCCTTTCTTCTTCTGGCCGGGCGGGCAGAACTCGCCTTTCTCGTTGGTCGGAGGACCGCCCCCGGGCCGGTTGTCGATGCCCTTCGGGTCGACGACGACCGAGCCCGACCGGGTGCGCACCGCGCATCCGGTCGCGAGCGCTGTGGCCAGCACCAGGATCAACAGCAGCCGCATGGCGAACAGCCCTCCGCAGATCGATCAGTAGGTGTAGAAGCCGCGCCCGGTCTTGCGGCCCAGCCAGCCCGCCTCGACCATCTCGACCAGCAGCGGCGCCGGGCGGTACTTCGAGTCCTTGAAGCCCTCGAACAGCACCTGCATCACCGCGAGCTCGACGTCGAGACCGATCATGTCGCACAGCGCGAGCGGGCCGATCGGGTGATTGCAGCCCAGCCGCATCGCGTCGTCGATCGCCTGCGGCGTCGCCAGCCCTTCGCCCAGCGCGAAGACCGCCTCGTTGATCATCGGGCACAGCAGGCGGTTGACGACGAACCCGGGCGAGTTGCGCACCGCGACCGGCGCCTTGCCGACCGCGCGCGTCAGCGCTTCGACCGCCGTGTAGGTGGCATCGGTCGTCTGCTGGCCGCGGATCAGCTCGACCAGCTGCATCACCGGCACCGGGTTGAAGAAGTGCATGCCGATGACCTGACCGGCACGGCGCGTCGCGGCCGCGAGCCGGGTGATCGAGATCGACGACGTGTTCGACGCGAGGATCGCGTCGGGCTTCATGACCGCGTCGAGCTTCGCGAACACGTCGAGCTTCAGGCCGAGGTTCTCGGTCGCGGCCTCGACCACGAGATCGGCGCCGGCCAGCGCGCCGAGGTCGGTCGACAGCGTGATGTTCGCTAGCGCCGTGGCCTTGGCGTCGGCGGTCATCTTCTCCTTCTTCACGAGCCGCTCGAGACTTGCGTCGACGGTCTTCAGGCCGCGATCGAGCGCGGGCTGCGCGATGTCGGTCATCACGACGGCATGACCGGCGACCGCGAAGGCCTGCGCGATGCCGTTGCCCATGGTGCCGGCGCCGACGACGCCGATGATCGGAGAGTTCATGCGAGGTTCCGGAAAGGTGGGGGGAGGACAGGACGCGGCGGATTCTATGGGCCGCCCGCGCAGTCCCCTTGCCGCTCGGGGACGCGCGCGGTGTACTCGGGCGATGCGGCGTGCCGTCTCGAGCGCGCCCTTCGCGGGGGAGAGTGTCGAATGCGGACCCGGGTCGGGATCGATGCGGTGCGCGTGGCCGCTGGCGTGTTCGCCTGCGTGCTGGTGACCACCGCCCAGGCGGCGTGCCTGCCGTGGATGAACCTGACCAGCCTCGGGCGGCTCGAGGACGGATCGCAGACCGTGTGGCGCGTGAGCAACCGCGGCGATGTCACCGAGCGCGTGCGCCTGTTCAGCAACTCGCCCGGCTACGCGAGCGGCTACTTCGCGGTCGATCCGGGAAGCTTCCAGGTGCTGTTCTCGCCGGTGATCGGCGTGCACCGCCTCACCGACGGCTGCGGTCAGATCGCGGTCAAGGCACCGGGCAACCAGATCTATCGCCCGCCCGAGATCGTCGATCCGGGCGGGCCGGGCGTCGGCGAGGCGATCGCCTCGTCGGTGGCGCAGGCGACGTTCGCGACCTACCTCACGCGCTCGGCCACGATCTCCGACCGCCTCGTCACCGGACTGGCGGTGCGCGACGAGCTGCGCGCCGACCCGACCGCCGCCGTGCAGTCGCCGTGGCAGGTCGCGCAGGCGCCAGGCGCGAACGCGTCCGACGCGCGCGACGCCGGGGCGTCGGGGCCGCCGATGGGCGCCACGGGGCTGTGGAGCGTGTGGGCCGATGCGCAGTACACGACGATCGACGACCAGCGCTACGGGCAGTCGACGAGCGGGCGTGTGGTCAACGGCACCGTCGGCGTCGACCGACTGTTCGGCGATCGGCTGGTGGGCGGCGTCGCGATGGCGAACGAGCGCTACAACCTGACGGCCTACGCCGGCCAGGTCGGCATCGCGGTCGACGGCGTCACCGTCGGGCCGTACCTGGGCTGGAAGGTCACCGACACGGTCGTCGCGGATGCGTGGGTCGGCTACGGCCGCTTCGACAACGCGCTCGATCTGCCGGCGTCGCGTGCCGACTACAGCGCCGCGCGCTGGTTCGGATCGGCGAACCTGACCACCGTGGCCGACCTCGGCTGGATCCGCCTGCGCCCGAAGGCGACGCTGTTCGGCAGCCGCGACTGCGCCGACGCCTTCGTCGATTCGCTGGGCTTCGCCGCCGCGGGGTCGCGCTTCAGCTTCGGCAGCGCCGAGGCGTCGCTCGAAGCCAACCGCATCTTCGACCCTGGACCCAACCTGCGCGTGCTGCCGTTCGTACGCGTGGCCGTGCGCAACGACTTCCAGCGCCCGCTCGACGGCGATCTCATCCTCGCCGACGGTACGCGCCAGTCGACGTCGCCGTGGGGCGGCACCGTGCGGGTGGGCGTGCGCATGCTGCTCGATCGTCGCATCACGCTCGACGCGAGTGCGGCGTACAACTCGGTCTTCCAGAACGACCTGAAGATCGTCAGCACGCGCGTCGCGCTGACCGCGTACTTCTGAGCGCAGGCGGGCTGGTCGACACACCCTCTTTCCGCGCCCGCATCGACCCCGTTGCCGGGGGTGGCGCGTTCCAGTGGCGTCTCCCACCCCGCACGAGGAGTGCGTCATGAAGCGGTCCTGCTCCCCCCTGATCGGTGCCGCCGTCGCGGCCGCGCTGTCGAGTGTCGCGTGGCCGGCCGCCGCGGTCGGCATGCTCGTCGACGTCGCCGTCATCGATCGCACCACCGGTCGTGAACTGCCGGTGTACGCGGCCGACGGCCGCTGGTTCGTCGCCGGTCGGCCGGGCGCGCGCTACGAGATCCGGCTGCGCAACCAGACCGGCGCCGACGTGCTGGCCGTCACGTCGGTCGACGGCGTCAACGTCGTGTCCGGCGAAACCGCGTCGCCGTCCCAGACCGGCTATGTGCTCGCGCCCGGCCACACGTTCGCGGTCCGCGGCTGGCGCAAGGATTTCGACCGCGTCGCCGCGTTCGACTTCACCGCGATCGACGATGCCTACGCGACGCGTACCGGGCGCCCGGACAACGTCGGCGTGATCGGGGTGGCGGTGTTCCCGCGCAAGGCGCCCCCGCCGCCGGTGGTGCGCGATGACCGCCTGTCCGGCGACGCCGAGGCGACGACGCGCGAGCGCGCCGCGTCGGCCGCACCGGCGCCGTCGGCGTCGATGCGGTCCGAGGCGGCCCCGGCGCAGAAGCGGCTGGGCACCGGCCACGGGCGCATCGAGACGTCGGTGGTGCGCAACGTCGCGTTCGAACGCGACAGCGACGTGCCCGTCGAGGTGATCGTGATCGGCTACGACAGCCACGCGAACCTCGTCGCGCGCGGCGTGATTCCGCAGCCGCCGGCCGTGCCGCCGCGCGATCCGCAACCGTTCCCGGCCCGCTTCGTGGCCGACCCGCCGCCGCGATGACGCCATCCGCCGGCCCGCCGGTCGCCGCGCGCTTCGGCGGCGCGCGGCTGATCGACGCCGACACGATCCGCGCCGCGACGCCGTGGGCCGCGCTGATCGAGCATCTCGCGCACGCGTTCGCGGCGGACGACGCGGTGGTGCCACCGCGCCATCACCACGTCGTGACCGGTGTCGATGCCGGGCCCGCGCACGCGTCGACGCTGCTGCTGATGCCCGCATGGCGCCCCGGCGGCAGCGTCGGCGTGAAGCTGGTGCAGGTGGCGCCGGACAACGCGACGCGCGGCCTGCCGGCGGTCCACGCGACCTACCTGCTGTCGGACGCGACCACCGGCGTGCCGCGCGCGCTGCTCGACGGCGATGCGCTCACGTTGCGCCGCACGGCGGCGGTGTCGGCGCTGGCGGCGCAGCGCCTCGCGCGCCCGGACGCGCAGCGCCTGCTGGTGATCGGCGCCGGGCGCCTCGCGCCCGAGCTGGCCGAGGCGCACGCCGCAGTGCGCGCCTATGCCGAGATCGTGATCTGGGCGCGGCGTGCCGAAGCGGCGCACGCGACCGCCGCCGCGATCGCCGCGCGCACCCGTGTCGACGTACGGGTCGCGACGGATCTCGACGCGGCGGTCGGCGCGGCCGACGTCGTCACGTGCGCGACGCTCGCCACCACGCCGCTGGTGCGCGGCGCGTGCGTGCGCCCCGGCACCCACGTCGACCTGGTCGGCGCGTTCAAGCCGCACATGCGCGAGAGCGACGACGCCCTGCTGCAGCGCGCCGCCGTGTGGGTCGACACGCGCGAAGGCGCATGCCGCGAGGCCGGCGACCTGACGCAGCCGATCGCGTCCGGGGCCTTCGACCCCGCGCACCTGCGGGGCGATCTGACCGCGTTGTGTCGCCGTCCCGCGGGGCTGCGCGATGCCGGCGCCGTGACGCTGTTCAAGGCCGTGGGCACGGCACTCGCCGATCTGGCCACCGCCGAGCGCGTGGTCGCGGTGCTCGACGCCGCCGACCGCTGATCCGCGCGCGTGTCGCGGCGCGGACGCGTGCCGTCAGACGCGTTCGATCACCGCGGCGATGCCCTGGCCCACGCCGATGCACATCGTCGTGAGCGCGCGATCCTGCCCGCGCGCGTGCAGCTCGTGCGTCGCGGTGGTCACCAGGCGCGCGCCGCTCATGCCCAGCGGATGTCCGAGCGCGATCGCACCGCCGTTCGGGTTCACGCGCGCATCGTCGTCGGCGATGCCCAGTTCGCGCAGCACCGCGAGCCCCTGCGCCGCGAAGGCCTCGTTCAGTTCGATCACGTCGATCTGCTGCGTCGTCAGGCCCAGGCGGGCGAGCAGCTTGCGCGTCGCCGGCACCGGGCCGATGCCCATGATCCGCGGCGCGCAGCCGGCGGTCGCGACCCCGGCGACGCGCGCGAGCGGGGTGAGGCCGTGCTTCGCGGCGGCGGCTTCGGACGCGAGGATCAGCGCGCACGCGCCATCGTTCACGCCGGACGCGTTGCCGGCGGTCACCGTGCCGTCGGGCCGCACGACGCCCTTCAGCTTCGCCAGCGCCTCGAGGGTCGTCTCGCGCGGGTGCTCGTCGCGGTCGACCACGATCGGATCGCCCTTCTTCTGCGCGATCGTCACCGGCACGATCTCGCGCGCGAGGCGGCCGCTGCGCTGCGCCGCGGCGGCCTTCGCCTGCGAGGCGACGGCCATCGCGTCCTGATCGGCGCGCGACACGCCGAAATCGGCGGCGACGTTCTCGGCGGTCTCGGGCATCGAGTCGACGCCGTACCGCTGCTTCATCACCGCGTTGACGAAGCGCCAGCCGATGGTCGTGTCGTACACCGCGTTGGCGCGCGCGAACGCCGCGTCGGCCTTGGGCATCACGAACGGCGCGCGCGACATGCTCTCGACGCCGCCGGCGATCATCAGCTCGGCCTCGCCGGCGCGGATCGCGCGGGCCGCGATGCCCACGGCGTCCATGCCCGAGCCGCACAGCCGGTTGATCGTGTGGCCCGGCACTTCCTGCGGCAGACCGGCCAGCAGCAGCGCCATGCGCGCGACGTTGCGGTTGTCCTCGCCGGCCTGGTTGGCGCAACCGAAGACGACGTCGTCGACCGCGGCCCAGTCGACCGACGCATGGCGCTGCATCAGGGCCTGCAACGGCACCGCGGCGAGATCGTCCGGGCGCACCGACGACAGCGCGCCGCCGTAACGACCGATGGGGGTGCGCAGCGCGGCGCAGATGAAGGCTTCCGGCATGACGGTTCCTGGACGGCGTGGAAAACCCCGAGGATGACCGACTTCTCGCGCCACCCGTCGCGCGGGCGCGGCGGCGGTCAGCCCGCGCGCAGCGGCACGCCGGTCAGCGCCACCAGGGTGGCGTGGTCGAGCCCGTCGATGCGGTCGCGCACGACCAGGCCGTCGCGCGTCACGTCGAGCACCGCGAGGTCCGTGTAGATGCGGTGCACGCAGCGCAGCCCGGTCAGCGGATACGTGCAGCGCGCGACGATGCGGCTCGTGCCGTCGCGCGTGTGATGGTTCATCGCGACGAACACCCGCTTCGCCCCGACCGCCAGATCCATCGCGCCGCCGACGGCCGGGATCGCGTCGGCCTCGCCGGTGCTCCAGTTGGCGAGATCGCCGTCGACCGACACCTGGAAGGCACCGAGCACGCAGATGTCGACATGCCCGCCGCGCATCATCGCGAAGGCGTCGGCGTGGTGGAAGAACGCGGCGCCCGGCCGCAGTGTCACGGGCTGCTTGCCGGCGTTGATGAGGTCCGGATCTTCGTCGCCCGGCGCCGGCGCGGGACCCATGCCGAGGACGCCGTTCTCGCTGTGCAGCACGATCTCGCGGTCGGCCGGCAGATGGTTGCCGACGCGCGTCGGCAACCCGATGCCGAGGTTGACGATGCTGCCGTCGGGCAGGTCGCGCGCGACGCGGGCGGCGATCGCGTCGGCGTCGAGGCGGCGGAAGGGCTCGGTCATCGCGGGCGCTCCGGCAGGCGGGCGGCGGTCACGGCCGCCGGGTCGGGATCTCGACGACCCGCTGCACGTACAGGCCGGGGGTCACGACGTGTTCGGGGTCGAGCGCGCCCAGCGGCACCACGGCGTCGACCTGCGCGACCGTCACGCGCGCCGCGGTGGCCATGATCGGACCGAAGTTGCGCGCGGTCCTGCGGTAGACGAGATTGCCCCAGCGGTCGGCGCGCGCGGCCTGGATCAGCGCGAAGTCGGCGTGGATCGGGGTCTCGAAGACGTGGC
Source organism: Burkholderiales bacterium (assembly GCA_025459035.1). Lineage (GTDB taxonomy): Bacteria > Pseudomonadota > Gammaproteobacteria > Burkholderiales. The sequence continues at coordinate 726 of JALORJ010000018.1, read as the reverse complement.
CGCGCCCGTCGATGATCCGCGTCTCCTTGCCCTGCGCGAGCGCCGTGCCGTAGCCGGTGGGGGTGAAGAACCCGCCGATGCCGGCGCCCGCGGCGCGGATGCGCTCGGCCAGGTTGCCCTGCGGCACCAGTTCGAGCTCGATCTCGCCGCGGCGGTACAGCGTGTCGAACACCCACGAGTCGGTCTGGCGCGGGAACGAGCACAGGATGCGACGCACGCGTCGCGCCTTCAGCAGCGCGGCGAGGCCGACCTCGCCGTGGCCCGCGTTGTTGTTGACGATCACCAGATCGCGTGCGCCCTGCGCGACCAGCGCGTCGATCAGGGCCGCGGGCTGCCCTGCCGGCCCGAAGCCGCCGATCATCACGGTGGCGCCGTCGGGGACGTCGGCGAGGGCGGCTTCGGCGGTGGCGACGGTCTTGTCGATCACGCGAGGCGAGGGTGGGTGAGCACGGGGGCGGATTGTTGCGCGGCCGGGGTCGGCGTCACATGCGCGCGTCCAGCACGGCGGCCAGCGCCAGCGGCGAAATCACGTCGACGGCTTCCGCGAGCGGGAACGACTCGCGCACCGGCGCCACGACCCACGCGTGATCGAGTTCGAGTGCCTCGACGGCATTCCAGAAGCCGCGCGCGGGCTTCGGCGCGCTCGAAAACTTGATCTCGAATCCGAGGCGGCGCCGACCCCGCTGCACGACCACGTCGATCTCGGCTCCGGCGGCCGTGCGGAAG
>JALORJ010000252.1 GCA_025459035.1 Burkholderiales bacterium | reverse complement strand
CGCCTGACGGTGCTGGCGCGCTACCCCGCGCCGACCGTCTGGGACACCTGCGCGGAACGCCGCGGCGGCGCCGACGGCTACCGCGTCATCTCGCCGGACGAGGACGATCGGCGCGACTACCGCGCGATCTACGACGTCAGCGGCGACGCGACGCTGCTCGACCGCCTGATCGCGCGCCTCGCACCCGGCGGCGAGATCGTGCTCGCCGGCTTCTACAGCGATCCGCTCACGTTCGCGTTTCCGCCCGCGTTCATGCGCGAGGCCCAGATCCGCGTCGCGGCGGAATGGAAGCCCGCCGACATGCAGGCCGTGCGCAGCCTGGCCGAAGCCGGGTCCCTGTCGCTTGCCGGTCTGGTCACGCATCGCGTCGCCGCCGGCAACGCTGAACACGCCTACCGCACCGCGTTCGACGACACCGACTGCCTGAAGATGGTCCTCGACTGGAGCGCGCACGCATGAACGGCACCACGATCCAGTTCCAGCAGCGCGATCGGCTGCGCGCCGAGGCGGCGGTCGAGCCCGATACGCCCGCGTCCGGTCCGGTCACGAAGACCACGCAGATCATCGCGATCTACGGCAAGGGCGGCATCGGCAAGAGCTTCACGCTCGCCAACCTCAGCTACATGATGGCGCAGCAGGGCAAGAAGGTCCTGCTGATCGGCTGCGATCCGAAGAGCGACACGACCTCGTTGCTGTTCGGCGGCAAGGCGTGCCCGACGATCATCGAGACCAGCTCGCGCAAGAAGCTCGCGGGCGAGGCGGTGTCGATCGGCGATGTCTGCTTCAAGCGCGACGGCGTGTTCGCGATGGAGCTGGGTGGTCCCGAAGTGGGGCGCGGTTGCGGCGGGCGCGGGATCATCCACGGCTTCGAGACGCTGGAGAAGCTCGGCTTCCACGACTGGGACTTCGACTACGTGCTGCTCGACTTCCTGGGCGACGTGGTCTGCGGCGGTTTCGGTCTGCCGATCGCCCGCGACATGTGCCAGAAGGTCATCGTCGTCGGCAGCAACGACCTGCAGTCGCTGTACGTCGCCAACAACGTCTGCAGCGCGGTCGAGTACTTCCGCAAGCTCGGCGGCAACGTCGGCGTGGCCGGCATGGTGGTGAACAAGGACGACGGCACCGGCGAGGCGGCCGCGTTCGCGCAGGCGGCCGGCATCCCGGTGCTCGCCGCGATTCCGGCGCACGAGGACATCCGCCGCAAGAGCGCGAGCTACGAGATCATCGGTCGCCCCGGGACGCAGTGGGCGGCGCTGTTCGAGGAGCTTGGCAGGAACGTCGCCGAAGCGCCGCCGGTGCGCCCGCGACCGCTCACGCAGGACCAGCTGCTGGGCCTGTTCTCGAGCGACGTGACCGGACGCGACGTGGTGCTGCAGCCGGCGACGCCTGCCGACATGAGCGGCGTGAACGCCGTCGTTCGGCCGTCCCTCGAAGTCGTCTACGACGCCGCATGAACCCGGACGTCGACCCCGAAGGCCCGCGGATTCCGGCGGCTGCCGACTGCCACGACGGGCGCGAGCGCATGCACGCCGCAGCGACCGCGGCCGGCAAGGGGGACACGCTGGCGCGCTACGCCGCCGACTATCCGAAGGGCCCGCACGACCAGCCGCAGAGCATGTGTCCCGCGTTCGGGTCGCTGCGCGTCGGGCTGCGCATGCGCCGCACGATGACGATCCTGTCGGGCTCGGCGTGCTGCGTGTACGGGCTGACGTTCACGTCGCACTTCTACGGCGCGCGCCGCAGTGTCGGCTACGTGCCGTTCAACAGCGAGACGCTGGTCACCGGCAAGCTGTTCGAGGACATCCGCGAAGCGGTGTACGCGCAGGCCGATCCGACGCAGTACGACGCGATCGTCGTGATCAACCTGTGCGTGCCGACCGCGAGCGGGGTGCCGCTGCAGCTGCTGCCGCGCGAGATCGACGGCGTGCGCATCGTCGGCATCGACGTGCCGGGCTTCGGTGTCCCGACGCACGCGGAGGCCAAGGACGTGCTGGCAGGCGCGATGCTGCGCTACGCCCGCGGCGAGGCCGAAGCCGGCCCGGTCGCCGCACCGCGCACCGGTGTGTCCGACCGCGCGACGGTCACCTTGCTGGGCGAGATGTTCCCCGCCGACCCGGTCGGCATCGGCATGATGCTCGAGCCGATGGGGCTGGCGGCCGGACCGGTCGTGCCGACCCGCGAGTGGCGCGAGCTGTACGCCGCCCTCGACGGTGCTGTCGTCGCCGCGATCCACCCGTTCTACACGGCGTCGGTGCGCGAGTTCGAGGCCGCCGGTCGGCCCGTCGTCGGCTCCGCGCCGGTCGGGCTCGACGGCACGGCGGCGTGGCTCGAGGCGATCGGCCGTGCGGCGAACGTGAGCGCCGATCGCATCGACGCCGCCAAGCAGCGCGTGCTGCCCGCGATCCAGGGTGCGCTCGCGCGGACACCGATCCGCGGCCGCATCACGCTGTCCGGCTACGAAGGTTCCGAGCTGCTGGTCGCGCGCCTGCTGATCGAGTCGGGCGCGGACGTGCGCTACGTCGGCAGCGCCTGCCCGAAGACGCCGTGGAGCGAACCCGACCGCGAATGGCTCGCGGCCCGTGGCGTGCACGTGCAGTTCCGCGCGTCGCTCGAGCAGGATCTCGCGGCGATGCGCGAGTTCTCGCCGCAGCTCGTCATCGGCACGACGCCGGTCGTGCAGAAGGCCAAGGAAGCGCGCACGCCCGCGCTGTACTTCACCAACCTCATTTCGGCGCGCCCGCTGATGGGACCGGGCGGCGCAGGTTCGCTGGCACAGGTGGTCAACGCGGCGCTGGGCAACCAGGCGCGCTTCGACGCGATGAGCGACTTCTTCGGCGAGACCGGACGCGGCGATCGCGCGGGCGTCTGGGAGAGCACGCCGCGCCTGCGTCCGGAGTTCCGTGCCGAAACGCGACGCCAGCTCGACAAGGCCGCGAAGAAGCGCAAGGCCGAGGAGATGCTCTGATGCTGGTGCTCGATCACGATCGCGCGGGCGGCTACTGGGGCGCGGTGTACGTGTTCACCGCGATCAAGGGGCTGCAGGTCGTCATCGACGGGCCGGTCGGCTGCGAGAACCTGCCGGTCACGAGCGTGCTGCACTACACCGACGCGCTGCCGCCGCACGAACTGCCGATCGTCGTCACCGGCCTGGCCGAAGAACAGCTCGGACGCGAGGGCACCGAGGGGGCGATGAAGCGGGCGCACGCGGCGCTCGACCCGGATCTGCCGAGCGTCGTCGTGACCGGCTCCATCGCCGAGATGATCGGCGGCGGCGTCACGCCGGAAGGCACGTCGATCCAGCGCTTCCTGCCCCGCACGATCGACGAGGACCAGTGGCAGAGCGCCAACCGCGCGATGCTGTGGCTGTGGCATCAGTACGGCCTGCGCAAGGTGCCGGCGCGTGTGCGCAAGGACGGCGAGAAACCGCGCGTCAACATCCTCGGGCCGAGCTACGGCATGTTCAACGGGCCGAGCGATCTCGCCGAGATCCGCCGCCTCGTCCAGGGCATCGGTTGCGACGTCAACATGGTGTTCCCGCTCGGCAGCCACCTCGCCGATGTCTCGCGCCTGGTCGAGGCCGACGTGAACATCTGCATGTACCGCGAGTTCGGCCGGCTGCTGTGCGAGACGCTGGAGCGGCCGTACCTGCAGGCGCCGATCGGGCTGCACAGCACCACGGCGTTCCTGCGCGAACTCGGTCGGCTCACGGGGCTCGATCCCGAGCCGTTCATCGAGCGCGAGAAGCACACCACGATCAAGCCGATCTGGGACCTGTGGCGCTCGGTGACGCAGGACTTCTTCGGCACGGCGAGCTTCGCAGTCGTCGCCAACGAGACCTACACGCGGGGCGTGCGCCACTTCCTCGAGGACGAGCTCGGGCTGCCGTGCCGCTTTGCCGTCGCGCGCAAGCCGGGCGACAAGACCGACAACGACGCGGTGCGCACGCTGTGCCACTCGCAACCGCCGCTCGTGATGTTCGGCTCGTACAACGAACGCATGTACCTGGCCGAGACCGCGCAGGGCCACGGTCCGCGCCCGACGTGGTTGCCGGCGTCGTTCCCGGGCGCGGTGATCCGGCGCGCGACCGGCACGCCGTTCATGGGCTACGCCGGCGCGACCTGGCTCGTGCAGGAGTTCTGCAACGCGCTGTTCGACGCGCTGTTCCACGTGCTGCCGCTCGGCACCGACCTCGACCGCATCGAGGCCACGCCGGCCCGGCCGATCGAGATGCTGCCGTGGGACGCCGATGCGCAGCAGGCGCTCGCCGCCGCGGTGCAGCGCGAGCCGGTGCTGGTGCAGATCTCGGCCGCGAAGCGCTGGCGCGATGCGGCCGAAGCGATGGCGCGCGGCAGCGGCGCGACACGCGTGACG
>JALORJ010000251.1 GCA_025459035.1 Burkholderiales bacterium | reverse complement strand
GCTACGGCGAGTCCGTCGCCGTCGACGGACTCGATCTGGTCGTCGCACCGGGCCGCTTCTTCGGACTGCTCGGCCCGAACGGATCGGGCAAGACGACGACCCTGCAGATGCTGGCGACGCTGCTGCGCCCGAGCGGTGGGCACGCCCGCGTCGCGGGCTTCGACACCGTGCGCGATCCGATCGAGGTGCGCCGCCGCATCGGCTTCGTGTTCCAGGAATCCGCGCTCGATCGCACGCTCACGGTCGCCGAGAACCTGCGCTTCGCCGGCATGCTGCACGGGCTGTCCGCGTCCGAGACGCGGCGGCGCTGGACGTCGCTGCTCGACCTGTTCGACATGGGCGACCGCCGCGACACGCCGGTCGCGGCGTTGTCGGGTGGCCAGCGCCGGGCGCTCGACATCATCCGCGGCGTGCTGCACGAACCGGCCGTGCTGCTGCTCGACGAGCCGACGATCGGGCTCGACCTGCCGATCCGGCGCCGCATCTGGCGCTTCATCGAGACGCTGCGCGTGCGCAATGCGATGAGCGTGGTGCTGACGACGCACTACCTCGAGGAGGCCGACCCGTGCGACCAGGTCGCCTTCATCCGTCGCGGCAAGCTCGTGTCGACGGGTGCGCCGGCGGACCTCGTCGCCGCGCTCGGCCAGCGCATCGTCGAGTTCGAGACCGACCGCGCCGAGGCGGTCGTCGCGGCGGTGGGCGACGCGCTCGGCACGCCGCCGGTGCGCGACGGCCGCACGCTGCTGTATCGCGTCGCGACCGACGACTCGGCCGCGCTCGCCGCGCTGCAGGACCGGGTCGGCGCCGCCGCGACCGCGACGCGGGTTCGCCGCCCGAATCTGGGCGACGTGTTCCTCTGGGTGCATGCGGGCGAGGCCGCGACGTGATGCCGGTGCGGCCGGTGCTGGCGGTTCTCGAGCGCGAACTGCTGAAGCTGTCGCGGCAGCGCACGCGACTGGTCGCCGCGCTCGTTCGGCCGCTGATCTGGCTGCTCGTGATCGGCTCGGGGATGGGCGCGGTCGTGCAGTTCCCCGGGGCTGCCGATGTTCCGTACCGCCAGTTCCTCGCGCCGGGCGTGGTCGCGATGACGCTGCTGTTCGGCGCCATGCTGTCCGCGCTGACGATGGTCTACGACAAGGAATCCGGCGTGATGCGGATGCTCGTCGTCGCGCCGTTCGCGCATGGCTGGATCGTCGTCGCCAAGGCCGCCGCGGCGGCCGTGTCGGCGCTCGCCCAGGCGCTGCTGCTGGTGCTGGCGCTGGCGCTGCTCGGCGATCTGCCGTGGGCGACGACGACGCTCGTCGGACTCGGCGGCGCGCTCGTGCTCGGCGCGCTCGCGTGCGCGGCGCTCGGCATGCTGGTGGCGACGTTCACCCGCACGCTCGACAACTTCGCGGCCCTGATGAACTTCGTGATCTTTCCGGTCTTCTTCCTGAGCGGGGCGCTGTACCCGCTCGATCGACTGCCCGACTGGCTGCGGCTGGCGGGACGGGCCAATCCGTTCAGCTACGCCGTCGACCTGCTCAAGCACGCGCTGCTGGGAGCCGGCGGATCAAGGCCCGGCGCCGAGTTCGCAGTGACGACCGATGTCGCCGTGCTGGTCGGCTTCACGGTCGTGGCGCTGACGGTCGCGTGCCTGCGCTTCTCCGGAGAAGGCGCCTTCGCGCCGGTGCTGCGCACCCTCACCACGCGTCGCGGCGGCTGATCGACGCGAGGCGCGCCTGCCCGGCGGGCGGGTTCAGTGGTGGTGACCGCCAGGCCCGTGCACGTGGCCGTGCGAGATCTCCTCGCGCGTGGCGGCGCGCACCGACTCGACGCGGCACTCCACGCGCACGCTGCGACCGGCCCATGGATGGTTCGCGTCGACGACGACGTGGGCGTCGGTCACCGACTGCACCGTGTAGACGCGCGGTCGGCCACCGCCGTCGGACGTGCCCTGGAACTGCATGCCGACTTTCACACCCTTGGGAAACTGGGCGCGCGCTTCCTCGCGTCGCAGCGCCGGGTCGAACGTGCCGAACGCGTCGTCGGGCTGCAGCTCGAGCGACACCTCGGCACCGGCGCCCTTGCCGTCCAGCGCGGACTCGACCGACTCGAAGATGCCGCCGTAGCCGCCGTGCAGATAGGTGATCGGCTGGTCGGAGCGCTCGAGCAGCGCGCCGTCGGCCAGGTCGTGGATCGCGTAGTGAAGCGTGACCACGGTGTCGCGGCCGATCGCGGTGGACGTCATCGAAGCTCCTTCAGCAGCGCCAGCACCGTGCGCACGTGCCCCTTCGCCTCGACGGCATGGAGCGCGTGGCGGATGCGGCCGCCGCGGTCGATCAGAAACGTGGAGCGCCGGATCGCACGGCGCATGCCGCCGTGGCCGTCGGGTCGCTCCTCCAGTACGCCGTACCGCGCGCAGACCTCGCCGTCGGTGTCGGACAGCAGCCGGACCGACAGGCCGTGCCGATCGCGAAACGCGCCGTGCGACAGCACATCATCCATGCTGATGCCCACCGCGACGGCGCCACAGGCTTCGAGCGCATCGTCGTGGTCGCTGAAGTCGACGGCCTCCAGCGTCGATGCCGGCGTGTCGTCCCTCGGATAGAAGAACAGCACGACGTGATGCGTCGCGCGCAGATCGGCGAGACGCACCAGGTCCATTTCGGCGTCGGGCAACTCGAAGTCGGGCGCGATGTCTCCTGCATCGAGCATGCGAAGCTCCGGGGTGCGGGGTCGCGTCGGTTCTTACCACGGCCCCGCGCGTCTTCGCACGCCATGCGCGCCCCGGTGCGCAACCGTCCCCGACCCCGCGCCCCGATGTCCGATCCCTGTGTTTCCTCGCCGCTGCTCGGCGGCCTTGCACCGGCGCGCTTCATGCGCCGCTTCTGGCAGAAGCAGCCGCTGCTCGTGCGCGGCGGGGCCGACGGCCTCGACCTTCGCCTCGACCGCGACGCGCTCTTCGCGCTCGCGCAACGCGACGATGTCGAGTCGCGCCTCGTGCGCCGCGACGGCGCACGCTGGTCGCTTGCGCACGGTCCGTTCTCGGCACGTACGCTGCGCGCCCTGCCGGCGCGCGACTGGACCCTGCTCGTGCAGGGCGTCGACCATGTGCACGCCCCGGCTTCGGCGCTGCTGGCGCGGTTCGACTTCGTGCCGCACGCGCGCACCGACGACGTGATGGTGAGCTTCGCAGCCCCCGGTGGCGGCGTCGGCCCGCACTTCGATTCGTACGACGTGTTCCTGGTGCAGGGCCGGGGCTCGCGGCGCTGGCGCGTGTCGGCGCAGCGTGACCTCGCGCTGCGCGACGACGTGCCGCTGAAGCTGCTGGCGAACTTCGTGCCGCAGGGCGAAGCCGTGCTCGGGCCCGGCGACCTGCTGTATCTGCCGCCGCGGTTCGCGCACGACGGCGTGGCCGTCGACGACTGCACGACGTGGTCGGTCGGCTTCCGTGCGCCGGCACGCGCCGAGCTGGCGCGCAGCTTCTTCGAGCACGTCGCCGAGCGCGTCGCGCTGCCCGGGCTGTACGTCGACCCGGACCAGCCGGCCACCGCGACGCCCGGGCACATTCCCGACCGCCTCGTCGGCGCGCTGCGCGATGCGGTCGCGCAGGTGCGCTGGCGGCGCGCCGACTTCGAGCGGGTCGCCGGAACCCTGCTGTCGGCGCCGAAGCCGCACGTGTTCCTCGATCCGCCGGCGCGCCCGCTGACGCCACGGCGCTTCGCGCAGGCCGCGGCACGTGCGGGGATCGTCCTCGATCCGCGCGTGCGGCTGCTGTACCGCGCACGCCACGCGTTCCTCGACGGCGAGGTGCTGCACTTCCCGCGCGGCGTGCCGGTCTGGCTCGCGACGCTCGCGGACCGGCGCGCGCTGGCGCCCGGCGACTGGCCGGGCGGCGCGACACCGCACCTGCATCGGTGGTACACCGAGGGCGTTCTGCATCCTGCCGGCGTCCGGTCGTCGGCCTGACGATGGACGACACCTCGCCACCGCCGGCAGCCGACGACGACGTGCCCCCGCCCGTGCGGGTCGCGCTCGAATCGCGCCACGCGATCGACGCCGCGATCGATGCGCTGCTGCCCGTCGCGACGCGCAGCCTGTGCGTGTTCGACGCGGCGCTCGGTCCGCGCTGGAACCTCGACGCGCGCATCGACGCGCTGCGCGCCTTCTGCCTGGCGGGGCGCCGCAATCGCCTGCGCATCGTGGTGCACGACGCCCGTGCCCTGGTGCGCGACTGCCCGCGGCTGGTCGCGCTCACGCGCCCGTTTGCGCACGTGATCGCGATCCACGAGACCCACGAGACGGTGAAGTCCGTGGCCGATCCGCTGGTGCTGGCCGACGACCTGCACTACGTGCATCGCTTCCATGTGGCCGCGGCACGGGCGGTCCAT
>JALORJ010000250.1 GCA_025459035.1 Burkholderiales bacterium | reverse complement strand
CGCTCGACGAACTGGCGACCGGTCGCTTCCAGCCGGTGATCCCGGAGGTCGAGAAGCTCAAGGCCAAGGATGTGCGTCGCATCGTCTTCTGCAGCGGCAAGGTCTACTACGACCTGGTCGCGGCGCGACGCGAACGCAAGATCAAGGACATCGCGATCGTGCGCATCGAGCAGCTCTATCCGTTCCCGCACGACGAGTACAAGGCCGAGATCGCGCGCTACCCGAACGCGGCCGAGGTGCTGTGGTGCCAGGAGGAGCCGGCCAACCAGGGCGCGTGGCACCGCATCCAGCACTACCTCGCGCGGCACATGCGCGCCGAGCAGGTGCTGCGCTTCGCGCTGCGCCCGTCGAGCGCGTCGCCGGCCGGCGGCTACCTCGCGCTCCACAACCAGCGGCAGAAGGCGGTGGTCGACGCAGCGCTCGCGCCGGTCACGCCCGTGCCGGTCGACGACGCGGTCTGAGCCGCATCGCGCCACTGCCGCCCGAACCTCGCGCCGCGGCCCGGACACGCCGTGGCGCCCTGACGACTCACGGAGGGTCGAACACATGTTGATCGAAGTCCGCGTTCCGGCGCTGTCGGAATCCGTGGCCGAAGCCACGTTGCTCACGTGGCACAAGAAGCCGGGCGAGTTCGTCCAGCGCGACGAGAACCTGATCGACATCGAGACCGACAAGGTCGTGCTCGAGCTGCCGGCGCCGGAGGCGGGCGTGCTGCTCGAAGTCGTGAAGGGCGACGGCGGCACGGTGGTGAGCGACGAGGTGATCGCGCGCATCGACACCGACGCGAAGGCCGCCGCAGCGCCGGTCGCACCGGTGGCGGCCGCACCCGCCGCCGCACCCGCAGCCACGGCTGCGGCGCCGGCCGAAGGGCCGAAGGCTGCCGCCGCCGCGCCGGCCGCCGAGGTCCTGGCGATGCCCGCTGCGAAGAAGATCGCGGCCGACAAGGGCATCGACCTGGCGAGCGTGCCGGGCACCGGGCGTGGCGGACGCGTGACCAAGGAAGACGTCACCGGCTTCACGCCGTCGACCGCGCCGGTGGCGCGCCCGGGCCCCGCGCCGGCCGCGCCGCTGCCGATGCCGGTCGACATCGACGCGCTGCTGGGCGACCGCCCGGAGAAGCGCGTGGCGATGTCGCGGCTGCGGCAACGCGTCGCCGAGCGCCTGGTCGAGTCGCAGTCGACGGCCGCGATCCTGACCACGTTCAACGAGGTCAACATGCAGGCCGTGATGGACCTGCGCAACAAGTACAAGGACCGCTTCGAGAAGGACCACGGCGTCAAGCTGGGCTTCATGGGCTTCTTCGTGAAGGCCGCGGTCGCGGCGCTGAAGAAGTACCCGGTGCTGAACGCGTCGGTCGACGGACTCGACATCGTCTACCACGGCTACTTCGACATCGGCATCGCCGTGGGCAGCCCGCGCGGCCTCGTCGTGCCGATCCTGCGCAACGTCGACACGCTGAGCCTCGCCGACATCGAGAAGCAGATCGCGGACTTCGGCAAGCGCGCCCAGGAGGGCAAGCTCACGATCGAGGAACTGACCGGCGGCACGTTCTCGATCTCCAACGGCGGCGTGTTCGGCTCGATGCTGTCGACGCCGATCATCAATCCGCCGCAGAGCGCGATCCTCGGCGTGCACGCGACGAAGGAGCGGCCGGTCGTCGAGAACGGGCAGATCGTGGTGCGACCGATGAACTACCTCGCGATGTCGTACGACCACCGCATCATCGACGGGCGCGAGGCCGTGCTCGGCCTGGTGGCGATGAAGGACGCGCTCGAGGACCCGGCGCGCCTGCTGCTCGACGTCTGATCCGGAGACCGATCCCATGCCTCAGCAGTTCGACGTCGCCGTCATCGGCGCCGGCCCCGGCGGTTACGTCGCCGCGATCCGTGCCGCGCAACTGGGCTTCAGCACCGTCTGCATCGACGCCTGGAAGAACGCGAAGGGCAAGCCGAGCCTCGGCGGCACCTGCCTCAACGTCGGGTGCATCCCCAGCAAGGCACTGCTCGAGTCGTCCGAGAACTTCGAGCGCGTGCTGCACAAGTTCGACGACCACGGCATCTCGATCAAGGGCGGCGAGAAGAACGTGGTGCTCGACGTGCCGAAGATGCTGGCGCGCAAGGACAAGATCGTCGACACCTTCACCACCGGCATCACGCTGCTGTTCAAGAAGAACAAGGTGGCGTCGATGCACGGCATCGGGCGTTTCGCCGGGCTGCTGCCGGGCGGCGGCTGCACGCTCGAGGTGGTCGGTGACGCCGGCACCGAGCGCATCGACGCGAAGCACGTGATCATCGCGACCGGATCGGTGCCGCGTTCGTTGCCGGGCCTCTCGATCGACAACCGCCTGATCTGCGACAACGTCGGCGCGCTGTCCTTCCCCGAAGTGCCGCGGCGCCTGGGCGTCATCGGCGCCGGCGTGATCGGCCTCGAGATGGGCAGCGTGTGGCGCCGGCTGGGTTCGGAAGTGACGATCCTCGAGGCGATGCCGACCTTCCTCGCCGCCTGCGACGAGCACGTGTCCAAGGAGGCCTATCGCCAGTTCACCGGCCCGCTCGGCCTCAAGATCCTCAACGGCGCGAAGGTGCACACGGTCGAGCCGGTCGGGTCGATCGTGAAGGTCGAGTACGAGGACAAGGCCGGCAACCGCGTGCGGGCCGAATTCGACCGGCTGATCGTGTCGATCGGGCGCACGCCGAACACCGCGGGTCTGAACCCCGACGCGATCGGGCTGCGCATCGACACGCGCGGCTACGTCGAGGTCGACGAGCGCTGCCGCACCAACGTGCCGAACGTCTGGGCCATCGGCGACGTCGTGCGCGGGCCGATGCTCGCGCACAAGTCGTCCGAGGAAGGCGTCGCGGTGGCCGAATCGATCGCCGGCCAGCACGGTCACGTCAACCTCGACACCGTGCCCTGGGTCATCTACACGTCGCCCGAGATCGCGTGGGTCGGGCGCACCGAGCAGGACCTCAAGCAGGCCGGCGTCGACTACCGCTCGGGCCAGTTCCCGTTCATCGCGTCGGGCCGCGCACGCGCGCTGGGCGAGACCGCCGGCTTCTGCAAGATGCTGGCCGACGCGAAGACCGACCGCATCCTCGGCGTGCACATCATCGGGCCGTTCGCGTCCGAGCTGATCGGCGAGGCGGTCGTCGCGATGGAGTTCGGCGCGAGCAGCGAAGACATCGCCCGGATCGTCCACGCCCATCCGTCGCTGTCCGAAGCGCTGCACGAGGCCGCGCTGGGCGTCGACAAGCGCACGCTGAACCTCTGACCGCGGTGGTGCGCCCGCCGCGCGATCGGCGATGAACGATCGCGCGGCTCCGGACGCGCTCGCGGCGGCCTTCGACGCACGCGCCGCCGAACTGGGTTTCACGCTCGACGCCACGCAGCGCGCCGCCATCGCGCACTTCGCGCGGCTCGATGCCGACCTGATCCGCGTCGCCCGGGCCGAGGCATCGTGGACACGCCTGCTCAAGGGCGCGCCGCCGGCGCCGCGCAGCCTGTACCTGTGGGGCGGGGTGGGGCGCGGCAAGAGCTTCCTGATGGACACGTGGTTCGACCGCGCGCCGGTCGCGCGCCGGCGCCGCGTGCACTTCCACCGCTTCATGCAGGAGATCCACGCCCGGCTGCGCGCGCTGCAGGGCGAGACCGATCCGCTGAAGCGCGTCGCCCGCGACGTCGCCGACGACGCACGGCTGCTGTGCCTCGACGAGTTCCAGGTGACCGACATCGGCGACGCGATGCTGATGGCCGGGCTGCTCGACGGCCTGGTCGCGACGCGCGTGACGGTGGTCACGACGTCCAACACGCCGCCGTCACGCCTCTACGAACACGGGCTGCAGCGCGACAACTTCCTGCCGGCGATCCGGCTGATCGAACGCAACTTCGACATCGTCGAACTCGATCATGGCGTCGACTATCGCCAGCGGCTGCTCGAGAAGGCCGCGACATGGAAGACCCCGCCCGGCCCCGACGCCGATGCGGCGCTCGCCGAGATCTTCGCGGGCTTGGCCGGCGAGACCGGCGGACGCGCCCGCTTCGATGCCCCCGGCGCCGACGGCGACGCGGCGTCGATGGTCGATCCGGACGCGCGCACGTGGGCCGATCCCAGGCCTGTCCGTGGCCGCACGATCCGCATCGAGGGGCGACCGATCGCGGTGCGCCAGCTCGCGCCAGGCGTCGCGTGGTTCGACTTCGACGCGCTGTGCGACGGCCCCCGCGCGCAGGCCGACTACATCGAACTCGCGCGTCACTTCCACACGGTGCTGATCTCGCGCGTGCCGCGCTTCGACGGACCCGCCGACGCCAACCGCATGCGGCGCTTCACGTGGCTGGTCGACGAGTTCTACGACCGACGCGTGAAGCTGGTGGTCTCGGC
>JALORJ010000249.1 GCA_025459035.1 Burkholderiales bacterium | reverse complement strand
CCAGCGACGGCCGTGGCTCGGAGCGCAGTTCGGGACGCGCATCGACCGGCCGCGGTTCGGTGCGCAGCGGCACCGGGGCCACCGGCACCGGGGCCAGCGTCGACTCGGTCGGGACGTCGGGTCGCGCCGCCAGCACGGGCGCGGCCGACAGCGTCGGGCGCGCGTCGGGACGCAACGGGTCCGGACGCACGTCGGGGCGCGGTTCCGGGCGCACCGGGTCGACCCGCGGCAGCGGCTTGAGCTCGGCGACCGGTTCCGGCACGGCGACCGGACGCGCCTCGAGCTTCGGCAGCTCGCGCGGCGCGGGCGTCGCGACGGGGGTCGGGGGTGGCGGTACCGGCGCAGGTGGCGGCGGGACCACCGGTTTCGGCGGAGGCGGTGGGGCCGGCTTCGGCGCGGGCGGTGGCGGCTTCGCCGCGACCTTCGGCTTCGGCGGCTCGGGCCGCGGCTTCGGCGGCGGGGGCGGGGGCTTCGGCGCCTCGATCATCGTGACCTCGATCGCCGGGCGCTCGGGCGGCAGCGTCGGCGCGATCGAGGCCGCCACGGCGAGCACCACGACGTGGCCGACGAGCGAGACCGCGATCGCGACATGGTCCTGTCGACCGACCCGCGGCGCGGCGGCGGGAATCGCGGAAGACCCGGGCGGCGCGCCCGATGGTTGCAACGTGTTCATCGACTCCGACGACGCACGCGCAGCTTCATGAATTTCATGAGCGCACGTTGCTGATTTGACCGCAGCCGCATGCCGGGCTGCACAGGGACACTCGGTGCGGGTTCGACGAGCGCGACGGCGATCGCGGACCCGAGGCAGGCAACGCTTCCGCACCGCGCTCGACACCGGGCGCAATCCATCGACGTTATCACCGAGGAACTCGACCATGTGGACCAAGCCCCAGTACACCGAAATGCGTTTCGGCTTCGAAGTCACGATGTACATCGCGAACCGCTGAACGGCGTTTCGTGATCCGTGCGAAGGCCCCGCTCGCGGGGCCTTCGCGCTGATGGGCCCCGTGCGATCGGCACAGGGTGCGATCCAGGATTCCCGCGAACGCGGGGCGTCGTCGGTGCACACTGCGCCCGGGCGACGACGGCAAGGAGGCGACGGCGCGTCATGCGCATCCACGTGCTCGGCTCGGCGGCCGGTGGCGGCTACCCCCAGTGGAACTGCAACTGTCCGATGTGCGACGGCCTGCGCCGCGGGCGCATCAGTGCGCGTGCGCGCACGCAGTCGTCGATCGTGGTCAGCGGCAACGGCACCGACTGGGTGCTGTTCAACGCGTCGCCGGACATCCTCGCGCAGATCCGCGCCTTTCCCGAGCTGCAACCGGCGCGCGCACTGCGCGACACCGCCATCCGCAGCATCGTGCTGATGGACGGACAGGTCGATCACACGACCGGACTGCTGATGCTGCGCGAGGGCCGCGTCCCGCTCGAGATCTGGTGCACGGCGATGGTCCGCGAGGACATGACCACCGGCAACCCGCTGTTCACGATCCTCGGCCACTTCTGCGGCGTGGATCACCACGAGATCGCGATCCCGTCGGCGGGCGCGTTCACGCCGCGCGGCGCCGACGGGCTCGAGTTCACCGCCGTGCCGCTGACCAGCAAGGCGGCGCCGTACTCCCCGCATCGCGACAATCCGCACCCGGGCGACAACATCGGCATGCGCATTCGCGACACCCGCACCGGCGCCACCGCCTTCTACGCCCCGGGCTTGGGCGCGATCGAGCCGCATGTCGCCGACGAACTGGCGCGCGCCGACTGCGTGATGGTCGACGGCACCTTCTGGACCGACGACGAGATGGTCACCCTGGGCATCTCGACCAAGCGCGCGCGCGACATCGGCCACCTGCCGCAGAGCGGCGCGGGCGGCATGATCGACGTGCTGCGCGCCCTGCCCGCGAAGCGCAAGGTGCTCATCCACATCAACAACACCAACCCGATCCTCGACGAGGACTCGCCGCAGCGCGCGGAGCTCGCGCGTCACGGCATCGAGGTCGCGTTCGACGGCATGGACATCGCGCTGTAGTCCGGCGCACGCACACGAGGAGACCGATCGCATGGGAGCGCACGAAGGCACGCTGGAAGCCGCCCTGCCGTGGACGCCCGCCGAGTTCGAGGCGCAGATCCGCGCGCTCGGCAGCCGCTATCACATCTTCCATCCGTACCAGGTGGCGATGAACAGCGGTCGGCTCACGCGTGCACAGATCCGCGGCTGGGTGTGCAACCGCTTCTATTACCAGACCGCGATCCCGATCAAGGACGCGGCGGTGATGTCGAACATGCCCGACCGGGACCATCGACGGCTGTGGATCCAGCGCATCCTCGATCACGACGGCACGCAGGGCGACGAAGGTGGCATCGAGGCGTGGCTGCGCCTGGCCGATGCCGTCGGCCTCGATCGCGACGAGGTGCGCTCGCTGCGCCACGTGCTGCCGGGGGTGCGCTTCGCGGTCGACGCGTACATCAACTTCGCGCGCACGCGTCCGTGGCAGGAGGCGGTGTGCTCGTCGCTGACCGAGCTGTTCGCGCCCGAGATCCACAAGGAACGCCTGTCGAACTGGCCGCAGCACTATCCGTGGATCGACGCGACCGGCTACCAGTACTTCCGCAAGCGGCTGTCCGAGGCGAGGCGCGACGTCGAGCACGGCCTGCGCGTGACGCTCGAGCACTTCCGCACGCGGGCCGAGCAGGAGCGCGCCGTCGCGATCGTCGGCTTCAAGCTCGACGTGCTGTGGACGATGTGCGACGCGATGCAGGTCAACTACGGCATCGGCGGGGACGACACCGAATGAGCGGCCCGAGACGCGTCGCGATCGATCCGGCGGCGACGCTCGCGATCGCGAAGCACTTCCGCTTCCAGTGGGAGCCCGCGCAGAACTGCCATGTGCTGCTGTACCCCGAAGGCATGGTGAAGCTCCCCGGCAGTGCCGGCGAGATCATGCAGCGCGTCGACGGCTCCCGCAGCCTCGACGCCATCGTGGCCGAACTGCAGGCCGCGTTTCCCGACGCGCCGCCCGACCTGCGCGCCGACGTGACCGACTTCCTCGAGGTGGCCCATGGCAACGGCTGGATCCGTACCGTCTGAACCGTCCGCGATCGGGCAGCCGCTGTGGCTGCTGGCGGAGCTCACGTATCGCTGCCCGCTGCACTGCGTGTTCTGCTACAACCCCGTCGACTACGCGCAGTACGGCGAGGAGCTCACGACCGACGAGTGGCTGCGCGTGCTGCGCGAGGGCCGCGAGATCGGCGCGACGCAGCTCGGGTTCTCGGGCGGCGAGCCGCTGCTGCGCGACGACCTCGAGATCCTCGTCGCCGAGGCGCGCCGGCTGGGCTACTACAGCAACCTGATCACGTCGGGTGTCGGCCTCAACGAGAAGCGCATCGCGGCCTTCAAGGAAGGCGGCCTCGACCACATCCAGCTGTCGTTCCAGGACTCGACGCGCGAGATGAACGACTGGCTGTCGAGCACGAAGACCTTCGAGCTCAAGCAGCGGGTCGCCGCGCTGATCCAGAAGCACGACTACCCGATGGTGCTCAACTGCGTGCTGCACCGTCACAACATCGACCACGTGCAGGAGATCCTCGAGCTGGCCGAGCGCATCGGCGCCGAGTACGTCGAACTCGCCAACACGCAGTACTACGGCTGGGCCTTCGTCAATCGCGAACAGCTGCTGCCGTCGCGCGACCAGCTTGCGCGTGCCGAGGAAGTCACCAACCGCTGGCGGGCGACCAAGGGCGACGCGATGAAGATCTACTTCGTCGTGCCCGACTACCACGCGTCGCGCCCGAAGGCCTGCATGAACGGCTGGGGCTCGGTGTTCCTCACCGTCACCGCCGACGGGTACGCCCTGCCGTGTCACGAGGCGCGGATGCTGCCCGGCCTCACGTTCCCCAACGTGCGCGATGCCGGACTGCGTTCGGCGTGGTTCGACTCGCCGGGCTTCAACGCGTACCGTGGCGACGCGTGGATGCAGGAGCCCTGCCGCAGCTGTCCGGACAAGGTCAAGGACTTCGGTGGCTGCCGCTGCCAGGCGTTCATGCTCACCGGCGATGCGCGCAACGCCGATCCGGTGTGCGAGCTGTCGCCGCACCATCACCTGATCACCGAGCAGGTCGAGAAGGCCGACGTCGCGACGCTGCCGCCGGGGGTCAAGCCGATCCTGTTCCGCGACGACCGCAACTCGCGCACGATGCGTGGCGCCAATCCGCGCACGGCGTTGTCGGTCGACTGATCCTCCGGTGACGCTCCCGGTCCTGCCCGCGGGCGCTCGTTCGGGATCCCCCTGTCATGTCCCCGCCACGCGGCCACGCGCGCGCGTGGCGGGCGGACGGGCCGGTACGCACGGGCGCGGCTGAGCGGATGGCGACGCCCACCGCCGCACCCGCGGTCG
>JALORJ010000017.1 GCA_025459035.1 Burkholderiales bacterium | reverse complement strand
GCGCGCTGGGCCGGCAGCGCGGTGCCGCTGCCCGATGCGCTGTGGTGCGTGGGCTTCGATGCGTGGCCGGCCCAGCGCGCCGATCTGCTGCGGGCGCTCGAGAGCGCCGGCGTCACGGTCGTGCACGCGGCGTCCATCGCCGGCGGGCCGTCCGCATCCTGCGCGGCGACCGCCACTGCGTGGGCCACGCCGGACGACGAGCTTCACGGCATGGCCGCTGCGGTCCGCCACCTCATCGATACCCGCCCCGACGCGCGCATCGGCGTGGTGGTCCCCGATCTCGCGGCGCGCCGCGACGCGATCGCCCGCGCGCTCGGCGACGCGCTCGATGCGCCGGACCGGCACGGCGCGGCGCGACCGCGCGCGGTCCACGTCAACATCTCGGCGCCGCCCCCGCTGCGCGCGGCGCCGCTGGTCGCCGCCGCGCTGGTCGCGCTCGATCTGTCGGCCACGCATCGCCGCCGCGGTCGGCAGGTCGACCTCGCCGTGCTGTCGGCGTGGCTGCGCGGGCCGTTCAGCGCCGGCGCCGAACGCGAGGCCGTCGCTCGTGCCCGCTTCGATCGCGACCTGCGCGACAGCGGCAGCGGCGCGTTGTCGCTCGCGGCGCTGCGCGGTTGCGTCGCTCGCCCCGGCCGCCACGGGCTCGCGCAACTGGCCGCGCTGCTCGCGCGCCTGGCCGCCACCGTCGACGCGCAGGCGACGCCGGCGCGCGTGCTGCCGTCGACATGGGCCGAGCGTCTGTCCGATCGGCTCGCGGCCACGGGCTGGCCGGGTGAGCGCGCGTTGTCGAGCGCCGAGTTCCAGACCTTCGACAAGTGGCAGGACACGCTCGCGGCGCTCGCGCAGTTCGATGCCCTCACCGGTCCGATCGGTCTCGACGCCGCACTCACGCGTCTGCGCGCGCTGGTCGCCGACACGCCGTTCCAGCCCGAGTCGACCGCCGACGCGCCGGTGCAGGTGCTGGGCGTGCTCGAGGCTGGCGGGCTCGACTTCGACGTGCTGTTCGCGATCGGGCTCGACGACTCGCGCTGGCCGCCCCCGGCGCGGCCCGATCCGTGGCTGCCGTACGCCTGGCAGCACAAGGTCGGTGTGCCCGGCGCGACGCCCGACGCGGTCCTGGCGCAGGCGCGACGCATCACCGACGGCTGGCGTGGCGCCGCGCCCGACGTGCGCTTCGGGTTCGCGCGGTCCGATCACGGCGCGCTGCTGCGCCCCAGTGCGCTGATCGCGCCGTTCGTCGACCGCGCGGCGGACGCCGTCGCTGCCGCGGCGCCGCGGCTCGCGCTGCAACTGCACGGCGCGCACGTCGACGCGGAACGCATCGACGACGACCGCGGCGCCGCGCAGTTGCCGGTCGTCGATCCGACGTCGGGTCGGCCCGCACGGCTGCGCGGCGGCACCCGCGTGTTCACGGACCAGATCGCCTGCGCGTTTCGCGGCCACGCGCGCCACCGGCTGCGCGCCGACGGCATCGCGGTGCCGGCGCACGGCATCGACGACCGCACGCGCGGTCGCGTCGTCCACGATGCCTTCGCGCGGCTGTGGAACACGCTGGGTTCTCGCGCGGGCCTGATCGAAGCGATCGCCTCGGACACGCTCGCGGCGCACTGCGATGCGGCGGCCGGCGCCGCGGTCGACGCGCTCGTCGCCGATCGTCCCGACCTCGCCGAGCGCCCGGGGCTGGCGGCTGCGGAGCGCGAACGCGTCGCGCGGCTGATCGCGCGCGTCGCCGCTGTCGAGCGTGACCGTGCGCCGTTCGCAGTGGTCGCGACCGAACGCACGCTCGACATCGAGGTCGCCGGCGTGCGCGTTCGCGGCCGCGTCGATCGGCTCGATCGCATCGACGACGATCACGCCGCCGGCGCGCCGGCGCTGGCGATCATCGACTACAAGACCGCCCGCGTGCTGAAGGCCGCCGTCTGGGACGGTGACCGACCCGACGATCCGCAGCTGCCGCTGTACGCGCTGCAGCGTTTCGACGAGGGCGAGCCCGCCGCGATCGCGTTCCTGCAGGCGTCGCCGAAGCGGTGCGGGTTCGTGGGTCGCGCCGCCGACCCGGCGTGGATTCCCGACGCGAAGCCGCCGCGCGCGGCCGACACCGACACTTCCGGAGCCGACGCGTGGACCGCACAGCGCGCGGCATGGGAAGCGGTGCTCGTGCGGCACGCGACCGCGTTTGCGCAGGGGGTCGCCACCGTCGATCCGAAGCACCCGACGAGGACCTGCGCGCACTGCGACCTGCACGCGCTGTGTCGCGTGAGGCCGTCCGCGCCGGACGACGACGACGACGACGATGACGACGCCGCGGCCGACCGCGACGTCCCCCCGTCGACCGGAGGCGCAGCGTGACGATGGCCCCGTCGCCGCCCGTGTCGACGTCGGGGGCGGCACCGCCGGTGCCCGACCACGCGGTGCGCGCGGCGGTGCTCGACCCGACGCGCTCGTTCCTGCTGCAGGCGCCGGCGGGGTCGGGCAAGACCGAACTGCTCGTGCGCCGCATCGTCGCGCTGCTCGCGCGCGTCGAAGTCCCCGAGCAGATCGTCGCGATCACGTTCACGCGCAAGGCCGCGGCCGAGATGCGCGACCGTGTGCTGCAGGCGCTCGCGGCGGGTCGCGTCGCGTTGCCGTCCGACGCCCCGCCGCATGCGCGTGAAGGTCATGCGCTCGCGGTGGCCGCCAACGCGCACACGGACCGGCAGGGCTGGGCGCTCGACGCGAACCCGGCGCGGCTTCGCATCCGCACGATCGACTCGCTGCAGGCGGCGCTCGCGACGGGACTGCCGTGGCTGTCGCGCCTCGGCGGCCAGCCGCGCACCGTCGACGACGCGAGCGCGCTGTACCTCGAGGCGGCCCGGCGCGTGCTGGCCGAGCTCGACGCCGACGACGCGAGCCCCGCGCTGCGCATCGTCGTGCAGCACCTCGACAACCATCACGGCCGGCTCGAGACGCTGCTGGCCGACATGCTCGCGCGTCGCGACCTGTGGCTCGACCGCTTGCCCGACGACGTCGACGCCTGGCGCGACACGCTCGAAGCGACGCTGGCAGCGTGGATGTCCGATGCGCTGGCGCCGGTGCTCGCGAGCTTCGAGGTGGCCGAGCGCGACGCGCTGCTCGCTTCGGCGCGGCACGTGGCGTCGCAGGTGTCGGCCGGTGCCGAGGGCGGCGGCGCCACCGAAGACCCCGACGACGACCCCGGCGCGATCCGCGCGCTCGCGCGCGCCGGCCGCTTTCCCGACGCGACGCCGGACGACCGGCGGCTGTGGCGCGGGGTGGCCGCGCTGTGCCTCACCAGCAAGGGGACGGCACGCAAGACGGTCGATTCCCGCTCGGGGTTTCCCGCGAAGCCCGACGGTGCCGATGCCGCGACGCAGAAGCGCTTCGCCGACGCGCGCACCGCGCTCATCGCCACGGTGAAGGGCTGGAGTGCCCGCGACGCGGCGTTCGCACCGGCCCTGGCCCGCGTGCGCCACCTCTCCGCGCCGCGCTATCCCGAGGCCGACTGGGCCGTGCTGCGCTCGCTGGTGCCGCTGCTGCGGCGCGCCGTGGCGCATCTGAAGGTCGTGTTCGCCGAGCGCGGCGAGATCGACCACGCCGAAGTCGGTGCGGCGGCCCGCGCCGCGCTCGGGGACCCCGACGCGCCATCGGAGCTCGCGCTCGCGCTCGACCGACGCGTCCTGCACGTGCTGGTCGACGAGTTCCAGGACACGTCGCGCGCGCAGCTCGACCTGATCGAGCGGCTGGTCGCCGGCTGGTCCGCCGGCGACGGACGCACGCTGTTCGCGGTCGGTGATCCGATGCAGTCGATCTACCGCTTCCGCGACGCCGATGTCGGCCTGTTCCTCGAAGCGCGGGCCCGCGGCGAGGTCGCCGGCGTCGCGGTCGAGTGCCTGCAGCTCCAGGCCAACTTCCGCGCCGCCGCGGGGCTCGTCGAATGGGTCGACGCGCACTTCGGCGCGATCCTCGGACACACGCCCGACATCGCGGCCGGGCGCGTGCCGCACGTGCCGGCCGTCGCAGTGCGCGCCCGCGGGCACGAAGACGCGGTCGTCGTGCACCCGATCGTGCCGCCGGACCGGGCGCGCATGGCGCACACCGTCGTCGACATCGTGCGCCGTCGGCGCGTCGCGCGACCGGATGCGCGCATCGCGGTGCTCGTGCGTTCGCGCCCCGCGATCGGCGACGTGCTCGCGCAGCTGCGCGCCGCGGACCTGCGCGCCCAGGCGGTCGACTTCGAGCCGCTCGCGCAGCGCGCGGTCGTGCGCGACGTGCTCGCGCTCGCACGCGCGCTCGCGCACCCGGCCGATCGCATCGCGTGGCTTGCCGTGCTGCGCGCGCCGTGGTGCGGGCTTCGGCTTCACGATCTCGCCGCACTGGTCGGCGAGGCGGACGCCGTGCACATGCCGGTGCAGGCGCTGGCAGCACTCGTCGATCCGGCCGGCGGGCACGTGCCGTCGACGCCCGAGGCTCCGCCGCCGTCGCAGACCGACGCGGATCCGGCCAAGGGCGACAGCGTCGCGTCGACCATGCCCGCGCAAGGCGCAGACGACCGGGTCGACGCCAGCGCGCGTGCGGCCGTCGCCGCGCTGTCCGAAGACGGCCGCGTGCGGGCGCGGCGGGTCGCCGACGTGCTGCTGGCGCGGCTGCGCGAACGCGCCCGGCGGTCGCTGCGCGAGCACACCGAGTCGGCATGGATCGCGCTCGGCGGCCCGGCGGTCGTCGACGGCGCGGGCGATCTCGCCGATGCGCGCACGCTGCTCGACCTGCTCGATGCGCACGCCGACGGCCACGGCGGTGTCGACTTCGCCGAGCTCGAGCGTGCGCTCGTCAAGCTGTACGCAGCCGTCGATCCGCAGGCCGACGACCGGCTGCAGGTGATGACCGTGCACGGCGCGAAGGGGCTCGAGTTCGACCACGTGGTGCTGGCGGCGCTGGAGCATCCCGGTCAGCGCGACCCGGAACCGCTGCTGCGCGTGGTCGTGCGCACCGACGGGTCGGGCGATCCGCGGCTCGCGCTGTCGCCGGTGCGCGCGGCGGTCGACGACACCGCGACCGGCATCGGCGCGTTCCTCGATCAGCTCGACCGCGAGCGCGCGCAGCACGAGGTCGCGCGCCTGCTCTATGTCGGTGCCACGCGGGCGCGCGACACGCTCGATCTGGTCGGGGCGCTGAAGCGGCCGGCCGATCCGAAGCAGCGGCCCGCGCCGCGTGCAGGCTCGCTGCTCGCGCACCTGTGGGGAGCCGTCGGACGCGTGTTCGTCGACGCGGTCGACGCGACGGTCGATGCGCCCGCCGCGGCGACGTCGCCGGCCGCACCAACCGGGGTTGCGCTGCGGCGGGTGCCGTCGGGCTGGGTGCCGCCCGCGCTGCCGCCGGCGGCGCCCGCCGCGGCCGGTGCCGTACGGGCGGCCGTGGACGCGGATGCCGATGCCGACCCGAGCCCGTTGCGCGATGACACGGTGCGTCGCGCGTTCGGCAGCGGCCCGCTGCGCTGGACGGGCGTCATCGCGAAGCACGTGGGGACCGTCGTCCACGCGCTGCTGCAGCGGGTGGCCGAGGACGGCCTCGCGCGCTGGGACGCCGCGCGTGTCGCGGCGCAGGCGGCACACGTGCAGCGCGATCTCGAAGCGCTCGGCGTACCCGGCGCGCACCGCGACCCCGCTTGCGCCCGCGTGATCGGTGCCGTGCAGCGCGCGCTCGACGATCCGCGCGGGCGCTTCGTGCTCGACACGCACCGCGACGGGCGCTGCGAATGGCGGCTCACGAGCATCGACGCCGGCCGCGTCGTGCACCTGGCGATCGACCGGACTTTCGTCACCGCCGACGGCGTGCGCTGGATCGTCGACTACAAGACCAGCGAACCCGGCGAGCGGTCGGTGGCGGACTTCCTCGCGGCCGAGCAGGCGCACTACCGCGATCAGCTCGACCGCTATGCGCGTCTGCTGCAGCGGCTGGAACCCGCGCGTCGCGTGCAGCTCGCGCTGTACTTCCCGCTGGTCGACGGCGGCTGGTGCACGTGGCCGGCGCCCGCAGCGGTCGATCCGGTGCCCCAGGCGCCGCGCTCCTGACGCCGGCCCGGTCGTGCCCGGATCGCCGGGCGCGACCGGTCGCGATCAGGGCAGGCGGATCTTGCCGCCGCCGGCGCCGCCGAACCCGCCGCCGCCGAAGCCCCCGCCACCCCCGAGCCCGCCCATCGCGCCGCCGCCGCCGGCGCCGGGCACGACGATCGAGCTGGCGGCCTGACGGCGCATGTCCTGCAGTTCGCGGACCGCCTTCTCCATCGCGTCGCGCGCCGCTTCACCGTAGCCCGCGACGGCCTGCGCGAGCGTGTCGCCGGGAATCTCGAACGCCAGCGGCAGCGCACCGACCGTGGTCATGATCTGCGCCTCGCCGAGGAACAGCGTGGGGCGTGCCGCATCCGGTGCGCCGGTGGCGTCGATCGGATGCATCACGCGGATCGTGCCGACGCGGCGGTCGGTGACGATCTCCTCGCGATACAGGTCGGTGGCGTCCATCTGCGCTTCCTGCGCGGCGGGCTCGGCCATGAGCGGCTCCTCGGTCGGGCGAAAAGATGGCCGCGAGGGTAGCAGCGCCCCGCAGTGCCTCGTCGCCACCGGAACCGCTGTCGTGCCCGCCGGTCGCAGTGGGCAACCGCACGCCTTCGCCGAGTCGCTCGCTACACTCGCCCGCCCATGGATACCGTCGTTCCGCTGCCCAGCGCGCCTGCGCTCGCCCGTCCCGCCGCACGCGGGGTCTCCCGTCACCGCATCGCCGCGTGGCTGATCGGGGTGTGCGCCCTCGTGTTCGTGATGGTCGTCGTCGGCGGCGTGACGCGGCTCACGCGGTCGGGGTTGTCGATCACCGAATGGGCGCCGATCGCCGGCACGCTGCCGCCGCTGAACGACGCCGACTGGGCGACGCAGGTCGCCCGCTACCCGCAGACGCCCGCGTACCTGAAGGTCAACGCGGGCATGACGCTGGCCGAGTTCAAGGGCATCTTCTGGTGGGAGTACGTGCACCGCCTGCTGGGTCGCCTGATCGGGCTGGCGTTCCTGCTGCCGCTGCTGTGGTTCGCGGTGCGCGGGCGGATCGAGCGCGCACTGCTGCCGCGCCTCGCGGCGATCTTCGCGCTCGGCGGCGTGCAGGGCGCCATCGGCTGGTGGATGGTGTCGAGCGGTCTGGTCGACACCCCGCGCGTGAGCCACGTGCGCCTCGCGGTCCATCTCGGGACCGCTTTCCTGATCTTCGCCGCGATGTGGTGGACGGCCCTGGACCTGCTGGCACCCGCGTCGCCGCCGGCGCTCGCACCGGAGCGTCGTCGCGCCGCGCGGCGGGCGACCGCACTGGCGGTGCTCGTGTTCGCGATGGTGCTGTCCGGGGCGCTCGTCGCCGGCACGCGGGCGGGGCTGGTCTACAACAGCTTTCCGCTGATGGACGGCCACGTCGTCCCGCCCGGCCTGTTCGCCCTCGATCCGTGGTGGGACAGCCTGCTGCACGACCTCACCACCGTGCAGTTCGACCATCGGATGCTCGCGTGGCTGCTGATGTTCGTCATCCCGGCCTTCTGGTGGTCGCTGCGGCGCATCGCGTTGCCCCCCGCGGTGCGGCGTCCGGCGAACCTCATGCTCGCGATGCTGGGCGTGCAGGTGCTGCTGGGCGTGTCGACCCTGATGCTGCATGTGCCGGTCGCCCTCGGCGCGGCGCACCAAGGCGGCGCGCTGCTGCTGTTCGCGCTGACGTTGTGGACGGCGCACGCACTGCGACGCGGTTGAGCCCGCGGTGGTGATGGGCGCCGACTGCGCCGTGACGGCGGTCGCTCAGCCCTCGTCGCCGAGGCTGAACGTGATCGGGACGATGACGGAGGCTTCGACCGCTTCGCTGCCCTGACGCGCCGGCACGAACTTCCACTTGCGGACCGCTTCCAGCGCCGCGTTGTCGAGTCGGGTGAAGCCGCTCGACTGCCTGAGCTCGACCGACAGCGGCACGCCCTTGTCGCTGACCAGCACCCGCAGCAGCACCTTGCCTTCTTCGTTGTTGCGCTTCGAGATCGGCGGATAGGCCGGTGTCGGGTTGCTCAGGTACGCCGCGTTGAACACCGGGCCGACGATCGGCGCGGGTGGGGCGGGAGGCGAGGATGGCGTGGGCCTGGCGGCCACCGGAGGCGCTGGCGGGGCGGGCGCGGCCGCCGGAGCGGCGACGGCCGGCGGCGCCGGTGCGGCGGTTGGCGCAAGCGGGGTGGGCTCGGCCCTGGGCGCTGCCTCCAGCACGGGGGCGGCCGGCACCGGCGGAGCCGCGACCGGTGGCGCGGGCGCCGGTGCGGGCGTCGGCATCACGACCTGTGGCTTCGGCGGTGTCTCGACCGGCGGGGGCAACGGCGCTTTCTGCACCGGCGGCTTGACGGGCTCCATCTCCGGCGGCTTGACGACCGGAGCGGTCGGCAGTGGCACCGGCTCGATCAGGTCGACCGTCAGCGGATCCTTCTGCGCGAGCGGCGGGACCGGGTTCCACGTCAAGGTCATGCCGACGAGGATCGCTGCGTGCAGCGCGACCGCCGAGGCCCAGCCCGGCAGACCTGCGGCGCTGCCGCGCGAGGCACGCAGTTCGCCGAACCACGCGCGCATCTCGCGACCGTCGAGTCCCCGACTCGCGGGCAGCGTCACCGTGCTGCCTGGCAACACGCCGTGGTTCATCGAGGCGACGGGCCGCGGATCATGCGGTCCTGGGGCGGAAAGGCGATCACGCGGTGGGCGCAGGGACGTGTCCGGCAGAGACGCGGGGTCCGCGAGGATCGCATTGCGCGGCAGCGCTGGCTACAGCGGTCGGGACGGGCCGACTCGACTGCCGCATCAGAACTGCGCCGCCACGCTGACCCGGAAGTTGCGTCCGGGGGCCGGTGCCCCCTGGCTGCCGCCGAAGCCGTTGTTGAGGAACCACGCCTCGTTGGTCGCGTTGTCGAGCGACAGACGGACCTCGACATCGCGCCCGGGGCGCCATCCCCAGAACAGGTCGAGCAGGGTGAAGCCCTCCTGACGACCGGTGACGATGCTGCCGCCGGGCCCGACGCCCACCGCGATCGAGCGCGCGTTCACGTCGCGGACGCGCACGCCGGCGTCCATGCGCCCGCCGAGCCAGCGCAGCCCGAGCGTGGCCGACAGCGTGTCGCCAGGGGCCTCGTAGAGGTCGAGGAAGCGCCGGCCGTCGAACACGTTGCCGGTGATGCGGCTCCAGGCGACGTTGCCGAACCACTGCCGCGTCGCGAGGCCAGCGTCGATCTCGACGCCTTCGCGGTGCTCCCAGCCGGGCTGGCCGATCTCGCCCGGCCCGACCTTGCGGATCGACTGCAGCAGCTGCCCGCGCTCGTTGCGGAACCAGGCCGCCCGGCCCTCGAGCTGCACGCCCGGCCAGCGCGGCACGAGCGGTGCGTATGACACGCTCCATTCCTGTGTCGCCGCGCGCTCGGGCCGGTACAGCGAGCCGCAGATGCGCGAGCGCGGCGCGAGGTCCTGCAGGTTGAACGGGATGCAGCGACTGAACGCCCCCTGGGTGAAGGCCTCGTCGATCAGCGGCGGGCGGAAGGCCTCGACGTAGCGATAGCCGGCAAGCCATGCGCCGCCGCCGGGTCGCCAGGTGAGCGCACCGCTCGCCGTGGTCTCGTCGAACTGCGTCTGCGCCGGTTCGCCGAAGCGGGCGAGCTGCACGAGCGTGCCGCCCGCTGCGCTGACGCGGTAGCGGTCGATCCGCAGCCCGGGCGCGAAGGTCCAGTGGCCGAGTGCCATCGTCCACACGCCTGCCGCGGCCGTCGACTCGCGCGAGCCGGGGGGCTGGGTCGGGTCGAACCCTTCGGGCCGGTTGAACGCCGGGTTCTGCGAGAAGCGCGTGACCTCGCGCGCGTTGTCGATGAACTGCACGGTGGTCACGAGTTCGTGGCGCACGTGGCCGATCGCGAACCGAGCCGTGTTCTTCACATCCGCCGTCAGCACATCGAAGCGGAAGTCCTGCGTGACATCGCCGGTGAACGCGTTCGCCGCGAAGCTCTGGCCCGGGCGGCTGAAGTCGTTCACGTGCGTGATCGCGCGCCCGACGATCGCCGTCAGGTCGATCCACGGCACCGACGCCGGCGTGAACCGCGTCGTGAAGGTCGTCGTCGAGTCGTCGATCCGTCGCGTGACGAAGCCGAAGAAGCCGGGCTGGCCGCCGGTCGCATCGAAGGGTTCGAGCGCGCGGCTGCCCAGTTCGGTCTGCGACACGGTGAAGGTCAACGGATCGATCGGCGTGACCGAGCCCTTGAACAGCACGCTGCGCAGGCTGCCCGACGACTGGTCGAGCTTGCTGCCGTCGGCCAGCGTGATGGCGTCGCTGCCGCGTCGCGTCGCCGACACGAGCAGGTCGATGCGATCGGTCGGCCGCGCGAATGCCGTCCCGCTGCGCGAGATCTCGTCGTTGACGGTCGCGGTGGCCCACTTCAACCGCGCGCCGATACGCTCACCGGGCTTGAGCAGATCGGCGGCATCGCGGGTCGTCGCCGCGACGGTGCCGCCGAGGGCACCCGCCCCCTGCAGCAGGTCCGGACCGCGGGTGACGGTGACGTTCTTCAGCAGTTCGGGCTCGATGAACGTGCCGCCGAAGCGGTACTTCTCGAAGTTCTTCTGCGCCCCGTCGAGCTTGACGAGCACGTCCTCGCTGTCGCCGTAGCCGCGGATGCTGAAGCTCATGCCCGACGCGCGCGGACCACCGTTGATCGACAGGCCGGGCACGCCTTCGACCGCCTCGAAGATCGACGCCGGTGCGAAGCGCTCGATACGCGCGCGGTCGATGCGCGTGACCGGCGCGGCGCGCGCAGTGTCGGGTCGGCGCGGCTCGCGGGTACCGACGATGCGCACTTCCTCGAGGATCGACGCGTCCTTCGCGGCGCGCGGGGTCGGATCCGGATCACGCGCTCGACTCGCCCGCGGCGGTTGCGCGGGGAGCGCGCCGTCGGTCGCCGCCCGGGCGGACGACATGGCGAGCGGCAGTGTCGCCTCGATCAGCAGAGCGAGCGCGCAGACCGCAACCCGCGCGCCCGCTCCACGCACTGCTTACCGCGGCTGCGTGCCGGTGCGGCGACGACGTGCGATCGCCGCGATGCCCGCCAGACCCAGACCCGTCAGCGCATAGGTCGACGGTTCAGGCACCACGTAGGCACCCGCCTGGGCGAGGCTCATCGACGAGCCCGTCGCCTCGAACGCGAACCGGTAGCTCGAGGCGTTCGGCACCACGAAGGTCCAGATCCACTCCTTCTCGGTGCCGCCGAAGGGCCCGCCGACCGTCGTCGTGAAGGTCTCGACCGCCGTCGCCGACACGCCGTTGAGCGTTGCGGTGGTCAGCGGCAGCGTGCCGATGGTCGACGTGCGCAGGTAGGCCGTACGCATGCCGCTGCCCAGGGTGCCGGGCAGCGCGATCTCGAACGACGTGGCCGCCGAGAAGCTGTAGACGTTGCCGCCGCCGGTCGCGAAGGCCACTTCGTTCAGCTCGGTGATCGTGCCGGCACCGCCGATGTCGGGCGTGCTGTCGAAGGTGAAGCCGTTGGACGGGTCGTTGTCGTCGTCGGTGAAGAAGTTCCACTCGGCATAGACCGACCCGGCGGCACGCTCGGCCACCGGAATCCACGGGTTCATGCCGTTGGTGCCGTTGCCGGCACCGGCGCTGCCGATGACCGGGGCGGCGGTATCCCAGCGCCCGTCGACGGCCGCGGCGGGGGTGACCGCCAGCGCCGCGAGCGCGGCGCCGACGGCGAAAGAGAGCAGTTGCGAGTTCATCCGAAGTCTCCTGTGGAGCGATGCGGGGAAATGGCTGGCTTGCGGCGCGCTCGGGCGGCACCACGCACTGGCTGGGGATGCCGGGCGCGGGTCACGCGTCCGGCAGAAACGCAGGCGGCGGCGCATCGGGCTCAACCGATCACCGCAAGCGCAGTGCGCCCGGCGACGTCGGCGGCCGGCACGCGCACCGTGCGGACGTCGAAGCAGCGCAGCACCGTGGCGGCGTCGAGCACGGCGTCGGGATGGCCCTGTGCGAGCACGCGGCCGGACTGCATCAGCACCACACGGTCGGCGTGCAGCGCCGCGAGGTTGAGGTCGTGCACCACCGCCAGCACCGCTAGTCGCGCGTCGGCGGCGAGCGCGCGCGCGGTGCGCAGCCACGCATGCTGGTGGGCCGCGTCGAGACTTGCGGTCGGTTCGTCCAGCAGCAGCGCGCGCGGCACGCCGTCGCGCTCGAAGCCGACCTGGGCCAGCGCACGGGCGAAGTGCACGCGCGCGCGCTCGCCGCCCGACAGCGTCGTGACGATGCGCCCGGCGAGCGCCGATGCCCCGGCCAGATCCAGCGCCTGCGCGGCGATGCGCCGATCGTCGCGCCCAGGTCGGCCGCCGCAGTGCGGATAGCGCCCGAGCAGCGCCACTTCGGAGGCGGTGAAGTCGAAGGCGAGCCGCGGCTCCTGACCCATCACCGCCCGCCGTGTCGCGAGCGCACGCGCCGACCACGTCTGCACGGGCCGACCCTCGAACAGCGCGCTTCCGTGCGTCGGCCGGTGCTCGCCGGACATCAGCTTCAGCGCGGTCGACTTGCCGGCGCCGTTCGGGCCGAGCAGACACACGACCTCGCCCGGCGCCACTGCGAAGCGCAGGTCGTGCACCAGCACCGTCGCGCCGACCTGCAGGCGCGCCCCGTCGAGCGCGATCAGCGTGGATGCCGCCGATGCGGGCGACGTGCCCGACGCGAGCGAGGTCCCGACCATGTTCATCCGCCAAGCGCCAGCGAGCGCTTCGCGCGGGCCAGCAGCCAAAGGAAGAACGGCGCGCCGATGAGGGTCGTGAACACGCCGACCGGCAGTTCGGCCGGTGCGATCCACGTGCGCGCGCAGGCGTCGGCCACGAGCAGCAGCGTCGCCCCGAGCAGCGCCGCACCGGGCAGCACGACGCGATGGTCCGGGCCGCAGGCGAGACGGATCGCGTGCGGCGCGAGCAGGCCGACGAAGCCGATCACGCCGGTGAGCGAGACCAGCACGCCGACGACGAGCGCCGAGACGACGATGCCGGTGCGCTCGAGCCGCGCGACGTCGATTCCGAGATGGCCGGCTTCCGCAGCTCCGAGGGCCAGCGCATTGAGCGGCACGGCAAGTCGCAACAGCACGATGCCCGCGGCGATGGCGACCGGTGCGACCACCGCAAGCCAATGCCACGTCGCGATCCCGACGCTGCCCAGGTTCCAGAAGGTGAGATTGCGCAGCTGCTCGTCGTTGGCCATCACCGACAGGAAGCCGACCCCGGCGAACGCGATCGCGTTGAACGCGATGCCGGCCAGCAGCATCGACGCGACCGAGGTGCCGTGCGCGCTGCGCCCGAAGCGCCACACGGCGAGCGTCACGCCCAGCGCGCAGACGAACGCCGCGAGCGGCAGCGTGACCGGCCCGAGCGTCGCGCGCAGCGCCTGCGGCAGCAGATGTCCGGCCACGATCGCGAGCGCCGCCCCGAGCATCGCGCCGCTCGACACACCGATCACCGTCGACTCCGCGAGCGGGTTGCGGAAGAGCCCTTGCAGCACGGCGCCGGACAGCGCCAGGCCGGCGCCCGCGAGCATCGCGAGCACCGTGCGCGGCAGGCGGATCGCGGTGAACACCGCTTGCTCCTGTGCGGTGAAGCTGTCGGGGTCGGCCAGCCCGATCGGCGCGAGCAGCATGCCGGCGAGCGCCGCGGGTGGAATGCGAAACGCGCCGACGCCGATCGCGACGATCCATGCAGCGACCAGCGCGACCGCGAGTGCGGCGAGCGCCGCACCGGCCGACACGCGCCGGGGTGTGCCGCGGGCATCGCGCGCGTTGCGCACGTCGGGAGGTTGCGCGGTCGCCTCGGGTGCGCGCTCGCGCGGCAGCACCGCGTCGATCGCGGGTGCACCGGCCGGTTCGCGTGCGGCCGCGCTCATCGCAGGTCGTACCGCCACGCGTTGTCGCGGCGCGCGGGCGCGCGCGCACGGCTCCGGGGCCGTCGGTTCGATCGCGTCATGCCGCGCGCACCTTGTCGGCGAGGTCCGCCACCGCCTGCGGCAGCCGCGGTCCGAAGCCCAGCAGGTAGAGCGCCGGCATCGCCACGATCCGCTTCGCCTTGCCAGCGGGCGTGAGCGCCATCCCGGGCTTTGCCAGGAGGGCATCGGCGCCGCCGACGTTGTCGAGCCCTTCCTGCGTGATCAGCAGCACGTCGGGGGCGGCAGCGATCGAAGCCTCTGCGGTCAGCGGCTTGTAGCCGCTCAGCGTGCCGGCCGCGTTGACCGCGCCGGCGAGCCGCAGCATTGCGTCGACCGCCGTGTCGGTGCCGCCGACCATCGGGGCACCACCGCCGTGCGCGAACACGAACAGCACACGCGGCTTCGGCCCCTTGAGGGCATCGACCCTGGCCTGCGTGGCCGCCCATTCGCTCGCGATGCGCGCGTCGAGCCCGCGACCTGCCGCCGGCATGCCGAGCGCAGCGGCCGCGTCGCGCACGTTCTCGCGCAGCGCCTCGGGCGAATGGCGCAGATGCAGCTGGTGGACCGCGATGCCGGCGCTGCCGATCTGCGCGAGCGCCGCGGGGGGGCCGGCTTCGTGCGTGGCGAGCAGCAGGTCCGGGGCGAGCGACAACACACCCTCGGCAGACAGCTGACGCATGTACCCGACCTGCGGCAGCTTGCGTGCGGCATCGGGCCACGCACTCGTGCTGTCGACGCCGACGAGTCGTGGAGCGGCGCCGAGCGCGAAGACGATCTCGGTGACGGCACCCCCGACGCTCACGACGCGCGCCGGCGCCGTCGGCGCGGCGGAGGTGCGCGCCGATCGGCTGCCGAGAGCCAGGCCTGCGGTGCCGAGCGCCAGCGCTCCGAGGGCACGCCGGCGCTTCATGCCGTCACCGCCGTCGCGTCAGGTGCGGGGAACAGCTGCGCGCAGACGCGGCGCCACGCCTCCTTCTCCGGGATGCCGGGCTTGCGCGCACCGAAGAACTGCGCGATCAGGTCGCCGTGGACGTCGTAGATCTCGAGCGACGTGACGATGCCGTCGCTGGTGGGCTTGCGCACCAGCCATGCGTCGGTGATCAGGTCCTCGCGCAGGTGCAGGTTGAAGTCGGGGTCCATCACGTTGATCCACGGCCCCATCGGCACGACCTTCTCGATCGGGCCGGTGTGGATCTGGATGCAGCCGGGGTTGCCGACGAACACCATGATCGACAGACCCGTGCCCGCGACCGCTTCGAGCAGTCGGCGTGCCGCGTCGACCGGGACCGGCCACGCGAACTGCGGATCGGCCAACCGCAGCGCCTGCGTGCGGGCGACCCCGAAGTTCTTCAGCAGCCCGAAGAACTCGTGCGTGTCGGTCATCGCCGCCCATGCGTCGCGGAAGCCCTGCACGTCGAGACTCGCGTCGGCCGATGGCCGCTTGCGCGGCGCGGGCGCGGCCATCGGTGGCAGCGGGGCGCGCTGATCGGCCGCCGCGAAGTCCTGCACGAGGGCTTCCCACTCCATCCCGGAGTCGTCGTCGCGCAACCACACCTTGTGGATCGCGGTGCCGGTCGCGTCGAAGAACTGCAGGCTTCGCATCGGGCCGTGCTCGCCGGCTTCCGACACCGCAAACCCGTGCTTCCAGTGCGAGAAGAAGATGCGCAGGTCGATGTCGGGTCCGAGGACCAGTCCGACGTGGCCG
>JALORJ010000248.1 GCA_025459035.1 Burkholderiales bacterium | reverse complement strand
GCGAGGTGACCGTGCCGCGCGACGAGCCCCCGCATCTGCCGATCAACGCCGAGCCGCTGTACCGCACGTCCGGGGCACCGTACGAGCCGATCGGCGATCCGATGCTGGCCGAGGTCGGTCCGGGCGCGTGGACGGCGCGCCCCGACGAGCCCGATCTCGATCACCACGGCCTGCCGAAGATCATGCCGCTCGCGAAGGCCCCCGAGTTCGGCGTGAGCGGCAACGATCCCGACCCGCGCGGCAAGGACCTGCTCGACGCCGACGGCGAAGTGGCCGGGGTGATCAAGGACCTGTGGGTCGACCGCGGCGAAGCGATGTTCCGCTACCTCGAAGCCGAAGTGCCGGCGAACGGCGGCGGCACTCGCCGCGTGCTCGTGCCGATGGCGTTCGCACGCATCCGCCCGACCGGCGTGACGGTGAAGGCGCTGCTCGCGCACCAGTTCGCGAACGTGCCGGCTCTCAAGGCCGACGACCGTGTGACGCTGCTCGAGGAAGAGAAGGTCACCGCGTACTACGGCGCCGGCACGCTGTACGCGAAGCCGGACCGTGCCGAGCCGCTGATCTGAGGCCACCGCGATGAAGGCGACGCGTCCGCAGTCGAACCACGAGCACGAGTTCGAGCCGCAGTTCGGGCTGCCCGAGCGCCTGCCCGAGGGCGAGACGATCCTCTGGCAGGGGGTTCCCGATTGGCGGGATCTCGCGCGGCGCGTGTTCCACGTGCGCGCGGTCGCCGCGTACTTCGGCCTGATGCTCGCGTGGCGGGTCGCGAGCACGCTGAGCGATGGCGGCGACGCCGGCGCGGCGCTCGCGTCGCTGACCTGGCTGGTGCCGCTGTTCGCGACCGGGCTGGGACTGCTGCTCGTGCTGGCATGGCTCACCGCCCGCACGACGGTCTACACGCTGACGGATCGCCGCATCGTGATGCGCATCGGCATCGTGCTGACCGTCACCTACAACCTGCCGCTGACGCGCATCGAGCGCGCCGACCTGCGCGAAGGCGGCGGCGGTCCCGGCGACATCGCGCTGGTGCTCGAAGCGCCGGTGCGGATCGCGTGGCTGCACCTGTGGCCCCACGTGCGTCCGTGGCGTGTCGCGCATCCGAGCCCGATGCTGCGGTCGAT
This sequence comes from Burkholderiales bacterium, assembly GCA_025459035.1. Lineage (GTDB taxonomy): Bacteria > Pseudomonadota > Gammaproteobacteria > Burkholderiales. Next base: position 3,286 of record JALORJ010000248.1, on the reverse strand, counting down.
CCCGGACGCGACGGCAGTTGCCGCGCAGTTGCGACGCGCGTGGTCCGCGGCGAACGGCGCGGCGCCGCACCCGGATCGTGGCGTCGACGGGATTCGCCCGAGCCTGACGCCGGTCCGAGTCGCAAGCCGCGCCTGACATCGGATGCCCGCCGTGCAGAGCACACGTCCCGTCCCGCCGGTCGCCGAGGTCATCCCGCGCGGCGCACTGCGCGTCGCGGGCATCGTGCTGGTCGCGATCGTCGTCGCGGTCGCAGCGGCACGGCTGGGCGGCTTCGACACGCACGCGCCGGACGCCGCCCCGGTCGCGCAGCGCGCGCTGCGGTTCCTCGATCGTCCGGACGGCGGCATCGCCGTCGTCGACGCTGCCACCGGCGAGACGCTCGACGTCGTGCAGGGCGAGCAGGGTTTCCTGCGCGGCACGCTGCGCGGCTTCGCCCGCGAGCGGCGTCGCCTCGAGCAGTCCGCGCAGCAGCCGCTCGACCTCATCGCCCGAGCCGACGGGCGCCTCACCCTCGCCGATCCCGCCACCGGGCGCCGGATCGATCTCGAGTCCTTCGGTCCGACCAACGCGGCGGTGTTCGCGCGCTGGCTCGTACCGCCCACCGCCCTCCGCCGGGAGACGACACCATGACTGCCCATGCCATCGAAAGCCGCGAAGACGTGATGGATCACGCGCTCGCGACGACCCTGATCAGCCCGCGCTTCTACACGACCGACTTCAAGGCGATGGATGCCCTGGACGTGAGCTCGGTGCGTGCGGAGTGGGACGCGATGCTCGCCGAGTACGAAGGCGACAACAACCACGATCACTTCCGGCGCGACGACAGCTTCGCATCGGAGATCCGTGAACTGCCGCCGGAACTGCGTCAGGAGTTCCTCGACTTCCTCGTGAGCTCGATCACGAGCGAGTACTCGGGATGCGTGCTCTACAACGAGATCCGCCGCAACGTCGAGAACCCGGACGTCAAGAAGCTGATGACGTATCTCACGCGCGACGAGTCGCGGCACGCCAGCTTCATCAACGCGTCGCTGCGCGACTTCGGCCTGCACGTGGATCTGGCCGCACTGAAGGCGACCAAGCGGTACACGTACTTCAAGCCCAAGTACATCTTCTACGCGACGTACCTGTCGGAGAAGATCGGGTACGCGCGCTACATCACGATCTACCGGCAGCTCGAGCGTCATCCGGACAAGCGCTTCCACCCCATCTTTCGGTGGTTCGAACGCTGGTGCAACGACGAATTCCGCCACGGCGAGTCGTTCGCGCTGATCATGCGGGCGAACCCGCATCTGCTGCGGGGTCCCAACCTGCTGTGGGTGCGCTTCTTCCTGCTGGCGGTGTACGCGACGATGTTCGTGCGCGATCACACGCGTCCCGCGCTGCACCTGGCGATGGGCATCGACCCCGACGAGTACGACTTCCGCGTGTTCGACATCACGACCGAGATCTCGAAGCAGGTGTTCCCGATCTCCCTCGACACCGATCATCCGAAGTTCCGCGCGGGGCTGCGTCGGCTGGTGGAAGCGAGCCATGGCTGGGAGCGTGCGAAGGCACGTGGCGGCGTGGTCGGCCTGCTGCAGCGCGCCGGCTGGGCGGCCGTCGGGGTCGCGAGCTTCGTCAAGCTGTATCTGCGTCCGGTGCACCGGCACGCGCTGCCGGCGCAGATGCGCGTCGCTCCGGCCTGGTGATCGATCGCCGAGGCACTCGACGATGGACTTCCTGCTTCCGCCGTTGTTCGCGCTCTTCGTGTGGTGGTTCGGCACGGGCGTCGTGATGCTGCTGGACGGTCTCCCGCGCGACACGTTCCGATGGAGTCTCGCGACCTCGGGCGTGCTCGCCTTCGGCGCGCTCGTCTGCATCGCGAAGAGTGCGGACAACACGCAGGTCGAGGGCGCATACGGCGCGTTCACCTGCGCCGTGCTGGTGTGGGGCTGGCACGAGCTCGCGTTCCTGACCGGCTGGCTCACCGGCCCGCGCAAGCGCGAGTGCAGCGCGCCCGCCCACGGCCCGACGCGCTTCGGCGAGGCGGTGCAGGCGATCCTCTGGCACGAGCTCGGGCTGGTCGCGATGGGCCTGCTGATCGTCGCGCTCACGTGGGGCGCGGCCAATCCGGTCGCGTCGTGGACCTTCGGTCTGCTCTGGGTGATGCGCCTGTCGGCGAAGCTCAACCTGTTCCTCGGCGTGCGCAACCGCGGTGAGCAGTTCCTGCCGCCGCATCTCGTCTACCTCGGCAGCTACTTCCGGCGGCGCACGATCAACGCGCTGCTGCCGCTGTCGCTTCTGGTCGGCAGCGCCGTGGTCGTGACGCTGATCGGCGATGCCCTCGCGATGCAGGGTGCGGAGCAGGCGGGACGACTGCTGGTCGCATCGCTGCTCGTGCTCGCGCTGCTCGAGCACGTCCTGATGGTCACTCCGTTGCAAGGCACGGCGCTGTGGCGCTGGGCCATGCGCTCCGCCGCGCCGACGGCCCCTTGACCCCACGAGGTCGCTCGCGTTGAAGGTCGATGCAGGTGATGTGCTCCTGGCGCGTGACGGCGCGCCGAAGGCGGTGGTCATCGGCGCCGGCTTCGGCGGGCTCGCCGCGGCGATCCGCCTGGCCACCCTCGGCTGGCGCGTCGAGATCGTCGAGCGCCTCGACCAGCCGGGCGGTCGCGCCAGCGTGCTTCGCACCGATGGCTTCACGTTCGACATGGGACCGACCATCGTCACGGTCCCGCACCTGTTCGAGGAGCTGTGGACGCTCGCAGGTCGGCGCATGGCCGACGACGTGACGCTGCAGGCGCTCGACCCGTTCTACCGGATCCGCTTCGACGACGGCACGCACTTCGACTACAACGGCGACCCCGATCACATGCGGGCCGAGGTGGCGCGCTTCAGTCCGGGCGATGTCGCCGGCTACGACCGCTTCATGGTCGAAGCCGAGCGCTGCTACCGCGTCGGCTTCGAGGAACTCGGCGCCGTGGCCTTCGACTCGCTGCGTGACCTGATCGCAGCGGTGCCGGCGCTGGTGAAGATGCGCTCGTGGCGCACGATCCGCGCGATGGTCGAGCGACACCTGCGCGATCCGAAGCTGCGCATCGTGTTCTCGTTCCACCCGCTGCTCATCGGCGGCAACCCGTCGTCGGTGACCTGTACCTACAGCCTGATCAACATGCTCGAGCGCCGCTTCGGCGTGCACTGGGCCGTCGGCGGGACCGGGTCGCTGGTGCGCGGGCTGACCGGGCTGCTCGGGCCGCTCGGCGTGCGTCTGCGTTGCGGCGCCACGGTCGACCGCATCGCGGTCGA
>JALORJ010000247.1 GCA_025459035.1 Burkholderiales bacterium | reverse complement strand
GAGACGATCGCGGTCAAGCGCTGCTTCGGCGATCACGCGAAGCGGATCGCGGTCAGTTCGACCAAGTCGATGACCGGACACCTGCTCGGTGCGGCCGGCGGCATCGAGGCGGTGTTCACCGCACTCGCCATCGCCCGGCAGATCGCGCCGCCGACGATCAACCTCGTGCAGCCGAGCGAAGGCTGCGACCTCGACTACGTGCCCAACACGGCGCGTCCGATGAAGATCGACGTCGCGTTGTCGAACTCGTTCGGATTCGGCGGCACCAACGGCACGCTGGTGTTCCGCCGGGTCTGACGGAGACCCGCGTGGAAGGCCGGCGGGCGGTGCCGCGCGGCTGGATGCGCGGGGCAGGGCGGGCGGCGCTGGCAGGCGCCATGCTTGTCGCGGTGGCGCTCGTCGCGGGAGCGACCTGGCTCGCATTGCGCACGTACGGCGCCACCGCCTTCGCGCCGACCCCGACCGGCTCGACCGTGTCCGTGGCCACCGGCGACGGGATCCGCTCCGTGGCGCGTCAGCTCGACGCCCGGGGCGCGACGCGCTGGCCGCTCGCCCTGGTCGCGCTCGCGCGACTGCGCGGTGTCGATGCGCGACTTCAGCCGGGCATCTACGACCTGCGCCCCGGCACCTCGCCCGACCAGTTGCTCGATCGCATTGCCCGCGGCGACGCGATGCGCGCGCAGATCACGTTCATCGAAGGCCGGACCGTGCGCGAGTTGCGTGCGACCGTCGACGCGGCAGCGACACTGAAGCACGACACGGCCGGTCTCGACGACGCGGCGTTCGCCGCCCGGCTCGGGCTGCCCGATGCGACGCCCGAGGGCTGGTTCTTCCCCGACACCTATGTCTACACGGCGGGCTCGAGCGACGTCGCGCTGTTGCGCACGGCCCACCGCGAAATGCTGCGCAGGCTGGAGCGTCAGTGGAGCGCGCGCGCACCGGGCAGCCCGCTCGCATCCCCGCGCGACGCACTCGTGCTCGCGTCCATCGTCGAGAAGGAGACCGGCAGCGCCGCCGATCGCGCACGGGTCGCGGCGGTGTTCCTCAACCGGCTGTCGCTCGGCATGCGGCTGCAGAGCGATCCGACCGTGATCTACGGACTCGGCGCACGCTTCGACGGCAACCTGACCCGCGCCCACCTCCAGACCGACACTCCATGGAACACGTACACGCGCGCCGGACTGCCACCCACACCGATCGCGTTGCCCGGCGAAGCGTCGATCGCCGCGGTGCTGCAGACGCCGGTGACCGATGCGCTGTACTTCGTCGCGCGCGGGGACGGCACGTCGCAGTTCTCGCGCACGCTGAGCGAGCACAACCGCGCCGTGTCGCGCTGGCAACGGCACTGAGCGTCGATCGCCGATGAGCACACGTGCGCGGTTCGTCACCTTCGAAGGCATCGACGGCGCCGGCAAGTCGACCCAGCTCGCACACGCGGTGCGCTGGCTGCGCGCGCGCGGCATCGACGTGGTCGAGACGCGCGAGCCGGGCGGCACCGCGTTCGGCGAAGCGCTGCGCGCGGCGATGCTCGCGCCCGGCGACGCCCTCTCGGGGCTGACCGAGGTGCTCGCGATGTTCGCCGCGCGCAGCCACCATCTCGACACCATCATCCGACCGGCGTTGGCTGCCGGGCGCTGGGTGGTGTGCGACCGATTCACCGACGCCACCGTCGCGTATCAGCATCACGGGCGCGGGGTCCCGCGCACGGCGATCGACCAGGTGCAGGCGCTCGTGCACCCCGATCTGGAGCCGGACCGGACCTACGTGTTCGCGGTCGCGGCGGAGGTCGCTCAGGGCCGCCGGCTCGCGCGTGGGGGCACGCCCGACCGCTTCGAGCGCGAGAGCGACGCTTTTCACGCCCGCGTGGCGGCGGGATACCGAGCGCTCGCAGATGAAGCACCGCGGCGCATCGTTGTCGTTTCAGATCATTATGATAAGAACGTTATCTCGAATTCACTCGAAGCCAGCCTGACGCAGTTGCTTGGCGGCACTCCATCGGCGGCATGGTGAAGGTGAATTCACGAAGATCCCTGTCAAATGACTGAACGCACAGTGTTTCCATGGCTCGCCACCCGATGGGCAGAGCGCTTCGTGCACCCGGGCCTGCCGCAGGGCCTGCTGATCACGGGCCCCGACGGGCACGGGCGCGAGGCGTTCGTGCGGGCGCTGGTCGCGTCGCGCCTGTGCTCGGCGCCGCTGCCGACCGGGCACGCGTGCGGGCGCTGCCAGGACTGTCGATGGGTCGACGCGGACCAGCACCCCGATCTGCATGTGATTGACCCGGCGCGCGACGCACAGGCGTCGGCCGACGATCCGGCGGACGAGGCGCCGGAGCCCGCGACGGGGAGGGCGCGCCGACGGTCGATCGCGGTCGACGCGATTCGCCACGCGAGCGACGCGCTGCGTCTGTCGAGCGCCGGTCGCGGCATGCGCCTGCTGGTCATCGAGCATGCCGACGCGATGACGCTGTCGGCCGCCAACGCGCTGCTGAAGCTGCTCGAGGAGCCTCCGCCCGCTGCGTCGATCGTGCTGTCGACCGGGGCGCCTGCGCGCCTGCCGGCGACCGTACGCAGCCGCTGCCAGCGGGTCACGTTGCCGGCGGCATCGCGCGACGCCGCCGTCGCATGGCTCGGAGCGGTCATCGCAGATCGACACGAGATCGACGAACGTCTGGATCGTACCGGCGGAGCGCCCGTGACGGCCCGCGATCTCGACGCCGACGTCATCGCGCTGCAGCGTGCGCTGGACGCCGCATGCGCCCGTCTCGACTCCGCGGCTGCCGCCGTCGCGGCGGCGGCCACCATTCCCGAGGATCGGCTCGCCGACGCCGTCGATCACCTGCAGCGGGGTGTGGCGCGGCGCGCGCGCGACGCGCGGGGGACGCGGGGCGCACTGCAGCGGCTGCTCCACGCGGATCTGGCGTTGCGTCGACTGCGCCGTCTGGTCGACCATCCGCTGAACACGCGGGCATTCCGCGAAGAACTCATGCTGGTGATGCGCGCGGCGCTTGCGCCCGCGCCCGGAGACCGACGATGACCGCTGCGCCCGCCGAGCCGACCGCCATCCCGCGCACCGATGCGCTGCCGCTGCGGATCAAGGACGTGTCGATCCTGCAGGCCGTCTGGATGCCGTGGGTGAGGGGCGGGGGGCTCTTCATCCCCACCAACAAGCACTACCGGCTCGACGACGAGATGCTGATGCTGATCACGCTGCTCGACGACGCCGACCGGTTGCCGGTCGCCGGCAAGGTGATCTGGATCACGCCCGCGGGTGCCCAGGGCAACCGGCCGCAGGGGGTCGGTGTGCAGTTCCACGACGACGCCGCCGGTCGGCAGGCGCGCGCGCGCATCGAGTCGCTGGTGGCCGGCCGACCGGCGCCGGTGCAGCGGGTGCCGAACACGCTCTGACCGCGATGACGATTGCGGCGCCATTGCAGTACGTCGACTCGCACTGCCACATCGATTTCCCCGACTTCGCCGAAGGGGCATCGGCCGTGATCGAGCGGATGCGCGCCGCGTCGGTCACCCATGCCCTGTGCATCTCGGTCAACCTCGAGGACTTCCCGCGTGTCGCAGCGGTGGCGGCGGGCCACGAGGGCGTCTTCGCCACCGTCGGCGTGCACCCGGATCACGAGGACGGAGAGGAGCCCGATGCCGATCGGCTCGTCGCGCTGGCGGCGACCGACAAGGTCGTCGGCATCGGCGAGACCGGTCTCGACTACTACCGGCGCCCCGACCGCGCCCCGATCCAGCAGCAGCGTTTCCGCGCACACATCGAAGCTGCCTGCCGCGTGGACAAGCCGCTGGTGATCCACACCCGCAGCGCTGCCGACGACACGCTGACCCTGATGCGCGAAGGCGGCGCCGACCGTTGTGGCGGCGTGATGCACTGCTTCACGGAGACCTGGGACGTGGCGAAGGCGGCGCTGGATCTGGGGTTCCACATCTCGTTCTCGGGCATCGTGACGTTCCGCAACGCGGCGGCGCTTCGCGATGTGGCCCGCCAGGTGCCCGAAGATCGGCTCCTCATCGAGACGGATGCGCCGTACCTCGCGCCGGTCCCGCTGCGCGGCAAGCGCAACGAGCCCGCATTCGTGCCGCATGTCGCGGCTTGCCTGGCCGAGGTTCGCGGCACGAGCGTCGACGCAATCGCCGATCGCACGGCGCAGAACTTCTTCGACCTGTTCCGCGGCGCGGCGCGCTGACGCGAAGCATCGGCGGCCGCATGGCGGCGCTTCGTGCCGATCGGCGATCGTGCGTGCGACCCCTGCCGCCGCGATCTTCGGTGATGGCGTGAATCAATATTATGTCGCGTACTGGCTCACGCCTGGCCACGTGCTGTGAAGCCGCCGTGTCTCGCGCCCGCGCCCGACTCCCGCGCCCGCTCGACCCGACCTCCCCGACGCCGGTCCTCCTT
>JALORJ010000246.1 GCA_025459035.1 Burkholderiales bacterium | reverse complement strand
CCGATGTGCCTGGCGGGTCGGCAGGCCGTCGGCCCGCCGCCGCTCAGCTCGCCTCGACGACCCGGTTCTTGCCCTGCTGCTTGGCGCTGTACATCGCACCGTCGGCCCGCGCGAACAAGGTCGCGTCCGTGTCGCCCGGGCGGTACTCGGCCACGCCGGCACTGAAGGTGATCAGCAGCCGTTCGTTGTCCGACATGAAGAACTTGCGCGTCAGGGCGCGCTGCACCCGCTGCGTCGCCACCACCGCTTCCGCACAGGCGGTGTCGGGCAGGATGATCACGAACTCCTCGCCGCCGTAGCGAGCGATGACGTCGGTCGGCCGCACCGTGTGCTTCATCACCTTCGCGAGGTGCACCAACGCCGCGTCGCCGGTCGCGTGGCCGAACTGGTCGTTGAGGCGCTTGAAGTTGTCGATGTCGATGACCGCCAGACACATCGGCTTGCGAAACCGCTCGGCCCGCGCGATCTCGCGCCCGATCGCGTCGTCGTAGCCGCGCCGGTTCATGACGCCCGTCAGGGTGTCCTCGCGGACCTGGCTGCTCACACGTTCGAGTTCGCTCTCGAGCTGCTTCACGCGCAGCTCGGCCGCTTCGGCGCTCACCCGCGCGTTGGCGAACTCGTCGCGCGACCGCACCATGTCGAGCTGCATGCTGCGCGTGTCGGCCATCAGTTCGTCGACCAGCGCCTGCAGCGACAGCAGCGTGTCGGTGCCGTTGATGCGCGCAGCGTAGCGGTCGAGCTTCTCGTTGTAGTCGGACGTGCTCGCGGTGACCTGCCCGAGGCGCAGCACGAAGGTGTTCAGCAGCGCCTTCATCGACTGCTTGGCGTCGACGAGCCCCTTGCGCAGCTGGCTCTGCTTGTAGATCACTTCGCGGAAACCGCGCTCGGCCTCGCGCACGGTGCGCAGGTCGACCGGCTGGTTGACCAGATGCCGCAGCACGTCGATCTGGCCCTGGATCCACTGGTCGTCGTCGACCAGTTCGCCGAGGTTCTCGACGACCAGTCCCAGCAGCCGCATCACGTGGTCGACCAGTTCCTCGTCCGGCTCGACCCGCATCTCGATCTTCATCCACAGCTGCTTCATCAGCGTGGACAACGGCGCGATGTCGGCTGCGCTGCGCGCGTCGCGCACGCGCCGCGTGATCGCCTGCACGTCGGCCAGCACGTCGCCGTAGCGCTCCAGCCGCGGCGCGACGCCGGACTCGAGCACCACCGCGACCAGATCGCGCAGCTCGGACACCGTGCGATCGGGCTCGGCCGGATCACCGGGTGCGGTCGCGGCAGGCGTGCCGACCAGCGTCGCCCCCGGGCCCGACGACGTCACGCCCATGGCGCGCAGGTCGGTCGCGGACAGCGTCCCGGCCGGGCGCGCGCCGCCCACGAGGGTTGCACCGGCGCCGGCGGCATCGGGCGCCGTGTCCGGCCCGGACTCGGCCCACGAGCGCGCCAGCGCCCGCAGCTTGGCCGGCAACCCGACATCGTTCGCGAAGTTCTGCAGCACGCGGTCCAGGGACTCGCGCTTGCGCGCCGGCGTCCAGCCGCGATGCGCAACCTCGACCAGACGCAGGGCCTCGCGCATGGCCGACGCGAACTCCGCGCCGCTGGAACCGCCCGCGGCACGCGTGTCACCCCATGCGTTGAGTGCACCGTGCACCACGTCCCAGTCGAACTGCTCGAGCCCCCGCTGCAGCGTGCGCAGGCCCGGTGTCTCGGGATGGCGCGCCGCCTGGTCACGCACGATCGACAGCAGGCGCGTGGCCGGATTGCTGTCGGTCGGGGAGGTGCCCGCGACCTCGTGGTAGATGCGCTGGTAGTTCTGCGGTGTCGGAGCGATCCGCCGCGTCGCAAGCTGCTTGAAGGTCTCGCGCGCGATGTCGTTGGGCTGGGTCGGGTGCGCCATGGCGCTGAAATGTAACTGCAGCCTCGCGCCTGCGCATCGGGCGGCTTGCCGTGGGGCATCCGCACTTCGAGAATGCGCGGCCATGACTCCCTGCCTTCGTCCCCTCGCGCGGGTGTGTGTCGCGGTGCTCGTGTTCGCGTCGGCCGCGACCGCCGCCCGGAGCGACGACGCGGTCCACGACCTCGAGGCGATCCGCCGCACCGCCGAGCGCTATGCCGTCGACGCCGTGCGCGACCTCGGCCCGGACGTGCGGGTGATCGCCCGGCCGCTCGACCCTCGCCTGCGGCTGCCCGCCTGTGCCGGGATCGAGGCCTTCCTGCCGACGGGGACCCGGCTGTGGGGACGCAGCGGCGTCGGCGTGCGCTGCCCGTCCGCCGGCGGCTGGTCCGTGGTCGTCAATGTGCAGGTCCAGGTGCCGGGCAGGGCTGCCTACGCCGCGCGTCCCTTGCCGCGCGGCACCGCGCTGACCGAAGCCGACATCCTGCTGCGCGAAGTCGATCTGGCCACCCTGCCGGCGGATGCGGTCGTCGACGTCGCTGCAGCGCTGGGGCGCCAGCCCCGCACGGCGATCGCGGCCGGGGTCGCGTTGCGCGCGGACATGCTGAAGGGCCCCGACCTCGTGACGGCAGGTCAGACGGTCAGCGTCACGTTCGCGGGCGACGGGTTTCGCATCGGCGCGGAAGGCAAGGCGCTCGGCCACGGCGCCGAGGGCGAGAGCGTGCAGGTGCGTACCGCGTCGGGGCGGGTGATCTCGGCGAAGGTGGTCGGTCGCGGCGCGGTCGAGGTGAAATGAATTTCGCGACGCCCCCTAAAGAAGCCGACGCGCCGGCCGTCAACCAGATCGTCCCGGGCACGAGCCCGATCCGCCCTGCCTTCGAGGTCACGCCGTGAAGATCCCTTCGAACTCGATCACCTCCCGCGCCCCGGGCACCGGCCCGACGGCGCCCGAGGCTGCGGCTGGCAAGGCGCCCCCTGCCCCGGCGCCGCGCAGTGGCGCCGACACGGTCGCGATCACGTCGCTGTCGGCGCAGCTGCAGGCCATCGAGCAGGGGCTGGCCGATGTTCCGGTGATCGACGCGGGCAAGGTCGAGTCGATCCGCCAGGCCATCGCGGACGGCCGCTTCGAGGTCGACGCCGGCGTCGTCGCCGACAAGCTGATCGCGTCGGTGCGCGAGCATCTCCTCGGCCGCAACCGCTGACACCGTAGCGCTCGCGGACCCTGCCCCCTGGCGACCGATCCCGTCCCCCCTGCCGTTGCCGCCGCCCTCGACGCCGTGGCCGCCGAGCGGCGCGGTTTCGACCAGTTCGTCGCGCTGCTCGAGGCCGAAGCCCGAGCCCTCGAACAGCAGCACGTCGAACGTCTCGTGGCGCTCGCCGACGACAAGGCCGCCCAGGTGCGCGCGCTGACCGATCTGTCGCAACGTCGTGTGGCCGCCCTCGCCGCCGCGGGTGCACCGAGCGGTCCGACCCCGATGGGCGACTGGCTGGCGACGCGTGGCGGTCCGGTCGCGCGGTCCGCCTGGGACGCGCTGCTGGACACCGCCCGGCGCGCCCGCGACCTGAATGCCGCCAACGGCGCGCTGATCGACGCGCGCATGCGCTTCAACCAGGCGGCCCTGTCGGCGCTGCAGTCCGCCGCGCGTCAGGCCACCGTCTACGGGCGCGACGGCAGCCCGGACGTGCCGACCGGGGGGCGCCCGCTCGGCTCGGCCTGAGTCGCGCTCAGGGCGTCGGCGCGAGCCCGGCGTCGCCGCCGCGCAGGATCAGAACCGTCACCCGGCGGTTGCGGGCGCGGCCTTCCGGGGTCTCGTTCGAATCGAGCGCCCGGTGCTCGCCGAACCCGAGCGCCGACATGCGCGCGGGCGGCACGCCGAACTGCTCGAACAGCCTCACGACGCGGCTTGCACGCGCCGCCGATAGCTCCCAGTTCGACGGAAACACCGGGTTCGAGATCGGTGCGTTGTCGGTGTGCCCTTCGACCTGGATGACGTTCGGTGCCTGCGCGAGCAGGCGCGCGACATCGCCCAGCGGGACCACCGCCGCGGGCGCGATGTCAGCCTGACCCGAGGCGAACAGCGCACTCGCCTTGATGTCGATGGCGATCCCGCGCGCGGTCTCGGTGACCGTGACCTGACCGTCCTTCGACAGCGGCTCCAGCGAGCGTTTCAGGTCCTCGCCGAGCGCGCGCTCGCGCGCCTCGGCCTTGCGCCGCTGCGCCCGCGCGGCCTCCTTGATCGGGAAACGGATGTACGACTCGCCCTCGCCCTTGCCGGGCATCGGGCTCTGCGCGGTCGAGAACGCCTCGACCAGCGAGTCGGACAGCACGCGGTACTTGCCCTCGTTGACCGACGAGATCGCGTACATCACGACGAAGAACGCGAACAGCAGCGTGATGAAGTCGGCATACGAGACCAGCCAGCGCTCGTGGTTCTCGTGCTCCTCCTCGTGCCGCGCGCGGCGTGCACGCCGCGGCTTGCGCACCGCCTCGGCGGCGGCCTGCGCTGCGGCAGCCTCGTCT
>JALORJ010000245.1 GCA_025459035.1 Burkholderiales bacterium | reverse complement strand
CCGAATTTCCGTGGCATGGATTCTGCGATCCGCCGCCGGACGTTGCGCACGATCGCGACGCACCCTTTCAACGTGAGCTTTTCCCCAAGGTTCGAGGAGAACAAGGAATGACCCCAGCCGACGTCATGAAGATGGTGACGGAGAACGAAGTGAAGTTCGTCGACTTCCGTTTCACCGACACCCGCGGCAAGGAGCAGCACGTGTCGGTCCCCGTCAAGGCGTTCGACAACAGCAAGTTCGAGGACGGACACGCGTTCGACGGGTCGTCGATCGCCGGCTGGAAGGGGATCGAGGCCTCCGACATGCTGCTGATGCCCGACGCGGCGTCGGCGCGGATGGATCCGTTCACCGACGAGCCGACGCTGATCCACAGCTGCGAGGTGCTCGAACCGTCCGACATGAAGGGTTACGACCGTGATCCGCGCTCGATCGCGAAGCGGGCCGAGGCTTACCTGAAGTCGAGTGGCATCGGCGACGTCGCGTACTTCGGACCGGAGCCGGAGTTCTTCGTGTTCGACGGCGTGCAGTGGAACGTCGACATGTCCGGCAGCTTCGTGAAGATCACGTCGGAAGAGGCCCCGTGGGCGTCGGGCCTCGATCTCGAAGGCGGCAACATGGGGCATCGGCCGCCGGTCAAGGGCGGCTACTTCCCGGTGCCGCCGGTCGATTCGCTGCAGGACCTGCGCTCGGCCATGTGCATGGCGCTGGAAGAGCAGGGCGTCGAAGTCGAGGTGCATCACCACGAGGTCGCGACGGCCGGCCAGTGCGAGATCGGCACCAAGTTCGCCCCGCTCACGCAGCGCGCGGACTGGATCCAGATCCTCAAGTACACGGTGCACAACGTCGCGCATTCTTTCGGGAAGACGGCCACGTTCATGCCGAAGCCGATCGTCGGCGACAACGGGTCGGGCATGCACGTCCACCAGTCGGTGTGGAAGGACGGCAAGAACCTCTTCGCGGGCAGCGGCTACGCCGGGCTGTCCGAGTTCGCGCTGTACTACATCGGCGGGATCATCCATCACGCCAAGGCGCTGAACGCCATCACCAACCCGGGCACGAACTCGTACAAGCGCCTGGTGCCGGGCTTCGAGGCGCCGATCAACCTCGCGTACTCCGCGCGCAACCGCTCGGCATCGATCCGCATCCCGTTCGTGCAGAGCGACAAGGCGCGCCGCATCGAGGTGCGCTTCCCGGACCCGACGGCCAACCCGTACCTCGCCTTCGCGGCGATGCTGATGGCCGGTCTGGACGGCGTGCAGAAGAAGATCCATCCCGGCGACGCGGTCGACAAGACGTGTTCTCCAACGACATGATCGACGCGTACATCGCGCTGAAGATGGAAGAGGTCACGCGCTTCCGCATGACGACCCATCCGGTCGAGTTCGACATGTACTACAGCCTCTGATCCGCACGCGGATCCCGGCGCCAGGGCGGGGGCGTTGCCCCCGCCCTTTTCGTGTCGACCGCGACCTGCGGCGTCGGGGCTGCCCTTTCCGCTTCCGTAGACTCGTGCGCGTCGCCGTGACTTCTCCAACGCCTCCGTCGCCTCGTCGCGGCGGCACGCCGCATGCGCCTTCCGACGTGCCTGGTCCTGCTGGTCTGCAGCGCATCCGCCGCGGCCGGCCAGATCTGTCGCTACGAGGATGCCGACGGGCGCACCACCTACTCGAGCCAGCCGATGGCTGGCATGAAGCTGGTGTCGTGCGGGGATCGCTTCCCCGACGAGCCCCCGAAGCCGCCGCCGCCGTCGACCGCGCCAGCGCGTCCGCCGACGACGCTGGCGCGCCCCGCAGCCACGGCGCCGGCCGGATTTCCGAAGATCGACGGCGACACGCAGCGCCGCCGGGACGACGCCCGGCGCCGGGTGCTGGAGCAGGAGCTGGCCGACGAGGAGCGCGCGCTGGCCGATGCGAAGCGCGCCCTCGACGACCAGCTCGTGGCGGGCCGCTACAACGGTGCCGATCCGCAGGCGCGCGCGCGGGTGAAGCCGCTCGAGGACGCCATCACTCGCCACGGCCGCAACGCCGAGGCGATCCGGCGCGAGCTCGCGAACCTGCGCTGAGCCGGCGCGAGGATCTCGCGCCGTGACGCCCGCCGTGTGGACGCTGCCACAGCCGGCGGCGCGCAGTCTCGAAGCGCTGTCGACCGCGGTGATGCTGCTCGACGTCGAGCGGCGCGTGACGTGGCTCAACCCGGCGACCGAGAACCTGTTCCAGGCCAGCCGCAACCATCTGGTCGGGCATCCGATCGATCAGCTCGTGCAGGACGGCGGCGCGATCGCGAACGCGATCGACCACACGCTCGTCGACAACGCGGCCTATACCCAGCACGACTTCGTGGCGTCGGTCCCGGGTGGCGCGCAGCGCCTGCTGCTGTCCTGCACCGCCACGACCCTCGAGCACGACGAAGGCTTCCTGCTCGAGTTCGTGCCGCGCCAGCAGCAGTCGAGGCTCGCGCGCGAGGAACGGCTGCAGGAGCAGAGCGAGGCCAACCGCGAGCTGATCCGCAACCTCGCGCACGAGATCAAGAATCCGCTCGGCGCGCTGCGTGGCGCCGCGCAGCTGCTCGATCGCGAACTCGAGCGCCCCGAGCTGCACGAGTACACGCAGGTCATCATGAAGGAGGCCGATCGGCTGCAGTCGCTGATGGACCGCCTGCTGACGCCGCACCGCCTGCCCAAGCCGATCGCGCTGAACATCCACGAGGTGACCGAGCGCGTGCGCAGCCTGCTGGTCGCCGAGTACCCGGACGTGCGCGTGCGGCGCGACTACGACACCAGCCTGCCGCCGCTGATCGGCGATCGCGAGCAGCTGATCCAGGTCGTGCTGAACGTCGCGCGCAACGGCGCGCAGGCGATGCAGGGACACGGCGCGATCGCGCTGCGCACGCGCGTCGCGCGGCGCGTGACCATCGCCAAGCGCCTCTACGGCCTGGCGATCGCGCTCGAGGTCGTCGACGACGGCCCGGGCATTCCCGACGAACTGCGCGAGCGCATCTTCCTGCCGCTGGTATCAGGCCGCGAAGGCGGCACCGGGCTGGGTCTCACGCTGGCCCAGACCTTCGTGTCGCAGCACGGCGGGCTGATCGAGGTCGAGAGCCAGCCCGGCCGCACGTCGTTCCTGATCCTGCTGCCGCTCAAGGACACGGTCGTCACGCCGGCCGTCGCCGCGGCGGGCCCGCCCCTCGCTTCCCCTTCCCCACGGACTCCGCACCCATGAAACCTGTCTGGATCATCGACGACGACCGCTCCATCCGCTGGGTGTTCGAGAAGGCCCTGACGCGCGAGAACATCGCCTTCCGGATGTTCGCTTCGGCGCAGGAGGCCGTGGCTGCGCTGTCCGGCCCGCCGCCGCAGGTGGTCGTGAGCGACATCCGCATGCCCGGCGGCTCGGGCCTCGACCTGCTGCAGCAGATCAAGGGCCGCCATCCGTCGCTGCCGGTGATCATCATGACGGCGTACTCGGACCTCGAGAGCGCCGTCGCCGCCTTCCAGGGCGGGGCCTTCGAGTACCTGCCGAAGCCCTTCGACGTCGACCAGGCGGTCGACCTGATCCGGCGCGCGATGGAGGAAAGCCTGCAGCAGGACGAGGCCCCGCCGATCACCGAGGGCACCCCCGAGATCCTGGGTCAGGCGCCGTCGATGCAGGAAGTCTTCCGCGCGATCGGCCGACTCACGCAGTCGCACGCGACGGTGCTGATCAACGGCGAGTCGGGCACCGGCAAGGAACTGGTGGCGCGGGCGCTGCATCGCCACAGCCCGCGCGCGGCCAAGCCGTTCATCGCGATCAACACGGCGTCGATCCCGAAGGAGCTGCTCGAGTCCGAACTGTTCGGTCACGAGCGCGGTGCCTTCACCGGCGCGCAGGCGATGCGGCGCGGCCGCTTCGAGCAGGCCGACGGCGGCACGCTGTTCCTCGACGAGATCGGCGACATGCCGGCGGATCTGCAGACCCGGCTGCTGCGCGTGCTGTCGGACAACCAGTTCTATCGGGTCGGCGGGCACCAGCCGATCCGCGCGAACGTGCGCATCATCGCGGCGACGCACCAGGACCTCGAGTCGCGCGTGAAGGCCGGCATGTTCCGCGAGGATCTGTTCCACCGCCTCAACGTCATCCGGCTGCGGCTGCCGTCGCTGCGCGAGCGCCGCGAGGACATCCCGCTGCTGGTGCGCCACTTCCTGTCGAAGAGCGCGCGCGACCTGGGCGTCGAGGTCAAGCGCATGTCCGAGGCGGCGCTGAAGTACCTGACCTCGCTCGACTGGCCCGGCAACGTGCGCCAGCTCGAGAACACCTGTCACTTCCTGACGGTGATGGCGCCCGGCAACAACGTCGACGTGGCCGACCTGCCACCGGAGATCCGCGACGGCGACGCGAAGATCCCGTCGGAGAGCTGGATCGCGGCGCTCGAGCGCGAGGCCGACAGCGCGCTCAACCGCGGCGAGCGCCAGATCATGGACGAGATGACGAAGCAGTTCGAGAAGGCGCTGATCGTGCGCGCGCTGGCCCATACCGGCGGGCGCCGCATCGAGGCCGCGAACCTGCTGGGTCTGGGTCGAGCGGCGACGCGCTGCGCTGCGCCGGAGCCGACGCACCGCCACGACCGCACCACCCCGCGACGCCGCGGCTCGCGCCGACTTCGCGCGCGGGCCGGTGGACCGCCGGCCCGCGACGCACCAACCTCACGCCAGCGTGGCGATGACCGGCGCGTGGTCCGACGGGCGCTCCCACGCGCGTGGCGTCGCGTCGATCACGCAGTCGGTGCAGCGCGCCATCGCGCTGCGGCTGAGCAGGATGTGGTCGATGCGCAGGCCCTGCTTGCGGCGGAACGCCTGCATCCGGTAGTCCCACCACGACCACGCACGTGGCGGTTGCTCGAAGCCGCGGAAACTGTCGACGAGCCCCAGATCGAGCAGGCGCCGGAACGCCGCGCGCTCGGCGTCGGTGCAGAGCACCTGACCGGCCCACGCGGCCGGGTCGTGCACGTCGGCGTCGGTCGGCGCGATGTTGTAGTCACCCAGCAGCGCGAGCGCCGGATGCGCGGCGAGCTCGGCTTCGACCAGACCGGCGAGCGCCGCGAGCCAGCCGAGCTTGTACGGGTACTTGTCCGAGTCGACGGCCTGGCCGTTGGGCACGTAGATGCAGATGATGCGGACCCCGTCGACGGTCGCGCGCAGCACGCGCTTCTGCGGATCGTCGAACCCGGGCATGCCCTCGGCCACGTCGGCCAGCGCGGTGCGCGCGAGGATCGCGACGCCGTTGTACGTCTTCTGCCCGGCGAACGCGACGTTCCAGCCCGCGGCCTCGAGCGCCGCGCGCGGAAACGCCGCGTCCTCGAGCTTGGTCTCCTGCAGGCAGACGACGTCGGGCTGCGCGGTCGCGGCCCAGTCGTGCAGGTGCGGCAGGCGCACCTTCAGCGAATTGACGTTCCAGGTGGCGAGCTTCAACGCCTTGGCTCCTCGGAGGGGACGACAGGTCAGCGCACGCGCGGAAACGTGACGGCGATGAAACTGCCGAACACGACGGCGTTGGCAATCGCCGCGACAAGCGGATGCCCGGTGCGCGCGAAGGTCCAGCGGCTGAACAGCCCGTGGATCGTGAACAGCAGCAGGATCGCCGGCACGATGATCGCCAGGAAGAACAGCCGCCACGGATTCAACGCGATCGCGATCACGAGCGACAGCAGGAACGCCGCCTTGGTCGCGACGTACGCCCCGCGTGGCGCGGCCGGGTCGCGCGCGAGCCACTCGTCGGCCACGAACCATGGCAACGCCGCAGCGACCAGCGCCGCGATCAGCGCACCGCGCCCGGGCGCCGGCTGCAGGCTGAAGACCCAGCGATCGATCGGCACACCGACCGCGACGACGGCCCACGCGATCGCCATCGCCGTCGCCACGGCGGCGACACCCACGCGACCCGCGGGGATCGCCGGCCACGGCCGCTTCGCGAGGCGTTGTGCGACGACGGTGAGCAGCCCGTACAGCACGAAGTGCAGCGCGAGGTAGTCGCCCAGCAGGATCGGCAGCAGGTCGCTCGGCAGCGGCCACAGCAGCAGCGGCGTCACCACCGCCGGCACGAGCACGCGCCAGGCGAACCCGCGGCGCGTCCACCAGCGCTCGCGCACCGTGCCGGTCGCAACTTGCGCCATGACGCGCGGAAGCGCCCGCGACAGCGGCCACGCGAGCGCGACGACCCCCGCCAGCAGCGCGCCGATCCACGGTCCGCGCGCATCGACGAAGGCCGCCGCAGCAGCCGCCGGGCGCCCGGCGGCGGCGTCGAGCCAGTCACGCGTCGCGCTCAGCGTGTGGGGGCTGTACAGCACGCCGATGTGCTCGACACCCGGCGACGCCGTCGCGCGCCGCGCCGTGCCGTCGTCGAAGCGCCCGTACGTGGTGTCGGCCACGGCGCCGGGCCCGGCCACCCGGGCCACGACGCGCAGCGCCTCGTCGGCCATCATCGCGGGCTCGAGTGCGCCGTGGACGACCAGCAGGTTGCGCGGCGCGTCGGGCGGCGTCGAGGCATCGATCGTCGGCGCGAACAGCGACACGCCGACCGTGGCCACGATGTCCGGATGCGCCTGCGCGTGGCGCACGACGATGTCGGACGCCATCGAATGCCCGACGACGGCGTAGCGTCCGTCGCCCCCGCCCGCGCGCCCGACCTGCTGCGTGAACGCACGCATCTGCTCCATCGACGCGAGCAGCGTGCGCAGGCTCTCGGCCTCGTCGGTCAGCCCGCCGCGCATCGGCGCCGGGTGCAGGCCGTGACCCGGGAAGTCGAACGTGATCGCGATCCACCCCGCATGCGCGAGCGTCGTCGCGAACGGCTGCATCAGCGGCTGCGACCCGGCGAAGCCGTGCGCGATCAGCACCACCGGTGCGCCGATGCCGGCCGGGAGTGTCGCCGACCGCATCACGGTCACCGGCGTGTCGCCGGCCCGGGTGACCTCGACCTGCAGACCGTCGGTCGCGCCGTCGAGCCGGGCGACCGCCACCGCGACCACGATCAGCGCGACGATCGCCACGACGATCGGCCATGCGCGCGCCCCTGCCCGTCCCATCCCGTCGTCTCCCGCGTGCCCTGGCGCAAGCCTCGCATGCGTACGGGGCGGCGTGTGGTCCGATCGACCAAGCTCCCGACGTCTGCCGGACCCCACCCCCGATGGCCGCTGCCGTTTCCGACCTTCTGCCCGCGCCAGCCCGTTCGCCGACGCCGCGCCGCGTGTTCATGCTCGGCGCCACCGGCACGATCGGCCGTGCGACGGTGCGGGCGCTCGCGCAGCGGGGACACGCCGTCGTGTGCTTCGGGCGCTCGGCACGCGCGTCGGCGGACGCGACGCCGGCGCCGGGTGCGCGGGTCGAATGGCGCTTCGGCGACGTGACCGATCCGGCCTCGGTCGCGCGCGACGGGCTGCGCGGCGAGCGCTTCGACGCGCTGGTGTCGTGCCTCGCGTCGCGCACCGGCGCGCCTGCCGACGCCTGGGCCGTCGATCATCGCGCGCACGTCGCGGCGCTCGCGGCAGCGCAGGCCGTCGGCGTGTCGCACTGCGTGCTGCTCTCGGCGCTGTGCGTGCAGAAGCCGCGCCTCGCGTTCCAGCACGCGAAGCTCGCCTTCGAGGCGACGCTGATGGCGTCTGGCATCACCTGGTCGATCGTGCGGCCGACCGCGTTCTTCAAGTCGCTGTCGGGCCAGGTCGAGCGCGTGCGCGCAGGCCGACCGTTCGTCGTGTTCGGCGATGGCACGCTGACGGCCTGCAAGCCGATCGGCGACGACGACCTGGCGCAGTACCTCGCCGACTGTCTCGACGATCCGGCGCGCCACGACCGCGTGCTGCCGATCGGCGGTCCCGGGCCTGCGATCACCCCGCGCGACCAGGGCGAGCACCTGTTCGCGCTGCTCGGCCGCCCGGCGCGGTTTCGGCATGTTCCGGTCGGTGTGCTCGACGCGGTGATCGCGACGCTGACGGCCGTCGGGCGCATCGTTCCCGCGGCGGCCGCGAAGGCCGAGCTCGCACGCATCGGCCGCTACTACGCGACCGAGTCGATGCTGGTGAACGACCCGGTGACCGGTCGCCCGGATGCCGCGGCAACGCCGTCCACCGGCACGCAGACACTGTTCGACCACTACGCGCGCCTGATCCACGGCGACGTCCGGCACGAGCGCACCGAGCACAGCGTGTTCTGAGCGCCTTCGACGCCATGCGCCGCGCCCGCGCAGACCACGATGCCGCGGCCCCCGACGGCGTGACGGTCGTGCCGGCGCCGCGCCGGCCGGCACACTCGCGGGCATCACCTTCCCGGACGTCGCCCCGCATGGCTTCCTTCCCCGTCCGCGCGTGCGTCGCGCTCGCGCTCGCGGTCACGCTGCCCTCCGCCGCGGCGGCCCCGCTGGTCGGAACACGCACGCTCGTGCTGTCGAACGCCGCAGGCGAGCGCGAGGTGCTGGGCACCGTCGACTTCCGCGATGCAGGCGACGGCCGCACCGCGTTCGAGGTGCAGATGGACACGCGCCTGGGGGAGCACTTCCTCGCGATGCGACCGTTTCGCTGCCTGACCGGCGCGCGCCAGCGGCTGTGCTGGTACCCGGTCCGGGTCGAGCCCGCGTCGATCCGCGACGACGACCTCGCGCCGCTGGAGTACGCGCTGATGTTCATGAAGTCGGCGCCCGGCGCGCTGCATCTCGATCCGGTCGACGGCGTGTACTACCGCCTCGAGCGCACCGCGGACGGCCTGCGTGGGCAGGCGTTCGACCTGGACATGGACCCGTTCATCAATCCGGCCGGCGTGCCGCCCGAGCGGCGCGCCCGGCCCGTCGGCGCCGCACAGCTCGAGGTCGCCGATCCGGCGTCGCACTGGTTGCCGGTGCTCACCATCGAGTGACACACGCCTCGACCGCGCACGAAAAGACACCGCATGCCGCGCTGCACCCCGTGCGGCATGCGGTGAAGCCGGGCGCCATGCAGGCCGCCCGGGGGCG
>JALORJ010000244.1 GCA_025459035.1 Burkholderiales bacterium | reverse complement strand
CCGCGCCTTGTGCTCGGCCCACGGGAACTTGCCCGAATCGATCAACGCGCCGCCGATGCTGTTGCCGTGGCCGCCGAGGTACTTGGTCAGCGACTCGACCACGATGTGCGCGCCGTGCTCGAACGGACGCAGCAGGTACGGTGTGGCCACGGTGTTGTCGATGATCAGCGGCACGCCGTGACGCTCGGCGATGCGGGCCAGCGCGGCGATGTCGACCACGTTGCCACGCGGATTGCCGATCGACTCGGCGTAGATCGCCCGGGTGTTGGCGTCGATCAGCGGCTCGAAGCTCTCCGGCCGATCGGAGTCGGCAAAGCGTGCCTGGATGCCCAGCTGCGGCAGCGTGTGCGCAGCGTGTGCGCGAACAGGTTCCAGGTTCCGCCGTACAGCGTGCTCGCGGAGACGATGTTGTCGCCCTGACCGGCGATGGTGAGGATCGCGTACGTGATCGCGGCCTGTCCCGACGCCAGCGCGAGCGCGCCGATCCCGCCGTGCAGCTGCGCGAGGCGCTGCTCGAGGACGTCGCTCGTCGGATTCATGATCCGCGTGTAGATGTTGCCCTGCACCTTCAGGTCGAACAGGTCGGCGCCGTGCTGGGTGTCGTCGAAGGCATACGACGTCGTCTGGTAGATCGGCACCGCGACTGCCTTGGTCGTGGGATCGGGCTTCCAGCCGCCGTGGACGGCGATGGTTTCGAGGCGGGGCATCAGGAGTTCTCCGGCAGGTCGGTTCGAGGCGCCCGGGGCGCACGCCGCCGGGTCGAGGCCGCGAAGACTGCCGCCGCGCTCAAAGAACCGGAACGAAGGTTTTCTTCGATCGATTGTCGAGAACGGGATATGAGCGGCGGCGCGTTCGCGACTATCTTCGGCGCCCTCGACCGCAGATCCGGCCGCCGCCGGGTGCCGCCATGTGCCAGCTGCTGGGCATGAACTGCAACGTGCCCACCGACATCGTGTTCTCGTTCACCGGCTTCCAGGAGCGCGGCGGGCGCACCGACCACCACGCCGACGGCTTCGGCATCGGCTTCTTCGAGGACCGGGCGTGCCGGCTGTTCGTCGACACCGTGTCGGCCTGCGAGTCGCCGGTCGCGCAGCTGGTGCGCACCACGCCGATCCGCTCGCGCAACGTCATCGCGCACATCCGCAAGGCCACGCGCGGTCGCGTCGCCCTCGAGAACACGCACCCGTTCGTGCGCGAGCTGTGGGGGCGGCACTGGCTGTTCGCGCACAACGGCACGCTCGAGGGCGACCTGCCCCGGGCACGCGGACGTTTCCGCCCGGTCGGCGACACCGACAGCGAGGCGGCGTTCTGCGACCTGCTCAACACGCTCGACGTGCGCTTCGGCGACACCGAGCCGCCGCCGGCCAACCTCGAGCACGCCATCGACGCGTGGGCGGCGACCACCGCCGAGCGCGGCACCTTCAACTTCCTGCTGTCGAACGGCGCGCGCCTCTACGTGCGCTGCGCGACGCAGCTGCACCACATCGTGCGCGAGGCGCCGTTTCGCCGGGCGCACCTGGCCGACACGGACTTCGAGGTCGACTTCGCGGCCGTGACCACGCCGGCCGACCGGGTCGCCGTGATCGCGACCCAGCCGCTCACCGACAACGAGGCCTGGACGCCGATGGCGGCCGGCGAGTTCGCGGTGTTCGAGGACGGGCGGCGCGTCGCCTGACGCGCGCGGCGTTCAGGCAGCGGCAGTACCCGGGCGCGGCGGTGCCGGCGGCGCCGCCAGCGCGGTCTCGACGGCGGCACGCGTCAGGTGGGGCGCGAACATCTCCACGAACGCGTGGACGAAGCCGCGCAGGTACGCGTTGCGCCGCAGGCCGATGCGGGTCACGCTGGGCTCGAACAGGTGGCTCGCGTCCATCGCCCGCAGCCCCGTGTCGCGATCCGGCTCGAACGCCATGTGCGCGATGATCCCGACGCCCATGCCGAGGCTCACGTACGTCTTGATGACGTCGGCGTCGATGGCGGTCAGGACGATGTCGGGCACCAGCCCCTCGGCCTCGAACGCGCGGTTCATGCGCGAGCGCCCGGTGAACGCGAAGTCGTAGGTGATGATCGGCCAGCGCGCCAGCGCCTTCAGCGTGAGGCGCCGCGTCTCGAGCAGCGGATGGCCCGCCGGCATGACCGCGCAGCGGTTCCATTCGTAGACCGGCAGCATCACCAGCGCGTCGTACTGGTCCAGCGCCTCGGTCGCGATCGCGAGATCGGCTTCGCCCTGCAGCACCATCTGCGCGATCTGCGTCGGACTGCCCTGGCGCAGCGCGAGCCGCACCTGCGGCCATGCCTCGCGGAAGCGCTGCACCACGGGCGGCAGCACGTAGCGCGCCTGGGTGTGCGTCGTCGCGATCACGAGCTGGCCGGTCGTCTCCTCGTGGAACTCGCTCGTGACCTCCTTCAGGTTGCGCGCCTCGAGCAGGATGCGCTGCGCGATCTCGAAGATCTGCTGTCCGGGCTCGGTGAGCCCGGTGAGCCGCTTGCCGGCCCGCACGAAGATCTTCACCCCCAGCTCGTCCTCGAGCTGGATGATCTGCTTGCTGATGCCGGGCTGCGACGTGTGCAGCATCAGCGCGGCCTTCGACAGGTTCAGGTCGCTGCGCACGACCTCGCACACATAGCGCAGCTGCTGCAGCTTCATCGGCTGCGGGCGCCGGCAGGCGCATGACACGTGGGCATACGGAAGGGCGGGCGCGCGCGGTTCGACGAGAAGGCGTCGAGCGTAACCGCCGGCGTCGTCGGCGGGAATGCGCCGGATGCCGCAGCGGCATATCGAAAGCGGCAAACGTTCGTTCGCGGCATGACGACCGCTCGGTAGCTTCCGCCGTCCTCGTCGTCGCCGTCGTGTCCTCGAATGCCGCTGTCTTCGCGTCGCTGCTTCGCTGTCGTGCTCGCTGCCGTGCTGCTGACCGCGGCGGCATGCGCACGCGCCGAGAAGGTGCTGCTCAACGTCTCGTACGACCCGACGCGGTCGCTGTACCAGGCGATCAACCCGGCGTTCGCGCGCTGGTGGGCGCAGCGCCACGGGGGCGAGCAGGTAACCGTGCGGCAGTCGCACGGCGGCTCGGGCAAGCAGGCCCGGGCCGTGATCGACGGGCTCGAGGCCGATGTCGTGTCGCTCGCGCTCGCCGCCGACATCGACGAGATCGCCGCGCGCGGCAAGCGGCTGCCCGCCGACTGGCAGACACGGCTGCCGCACAACAGCACGCCGTACACGTCGACCATCGTGTTCGTCGTCCGCAAGGGCAACCCGAAGGCCATCCGCGACTGGGACGACCTGGCGCGGTCCGGGGTCGCCGTGATCACCCCGAACCCGAAGACCTCGGGCGGCGCGCGCTGGAACTGGCTGGCGGCGTGGGCCTGGGCCGAGCAGCACCACGGCGGTGATGTCGCCCGGGTGCGCGACCAGATGGCGCGGATGCTGCGCAACGTGCCGGTCTTCGACACCGGCGCGCGCGGTGCGCTGACGACCTTCGCGGAGCGTGGTCAGGGCGACGTGCTGGTGAGCTGGGAGAGCGAAGCGCTGCTCGCGCTGCAGGAGCTCAAGCCGGGCGCGTTCGAGATCATCGTGCCGAGCCTGTCGATCCTCGCCGAACCCCCGGTCGCGCTGGTCGATGCCGTCGTCGACCGCCACGGCACGCGCGAGGTCGCGCGCGCGTGGCTCGAGTTCCTCTACACCGAGGAAGCGCAGGCGCTGATCGCGCGCCATCACTTCCGCCCGCGCAGCGATGCCGCGATGAAGCAGTACGGCGCGCAGTTCCCGAAGGTGCGCATGGTGACGGTCGACGCCGCGTTCGGTGGCTGGCGCAAGGCGCAGCAGACGCACTTCGCCGACGGCGGCACCTTCGACCAGCTGCTCGGCGCGGGCGCGCGCTGAGCCCCGGACGCATGGCCGCCCGCGCGCTTCCGCATCGCGTCCTGCCGGGGTTCGGGCTCGCGCTCGGCATCACGCTGGCGTGGCTCGGTCTGATCGTGCTGCTGCCACTGTCGGCCGCGTTCCTGCGGGCGGCCGACCTCGACGCCGCCGCGTTCGTCGACGTCGTGGCCTCGCCGCGCGTGCTTGCGTCGTACCGCCTGACCTTCGGCGCGTCGTTCGCGGCGGCCGCGGTCAATGCGGTGTGCGGACTGCTGGTCGCGTGGGTGCTCGTGCGCTACCGCTTTCCGGGGCGGCGTCTGGTGGACGCCGTGGTCGACCTCCCGTTCGCGCTGCCTACCGCCGTGGCGGGCATCGCGCTCGCGTCGCTGTACGCGCAGACCGGCTGGTTCGGCGCACTGCTCGCCGAGGTGGGCGTGACGGTCGCGTACACGCCGCTGGGCGTCGGCGTCGCGCTCGTGTTCATCGGCCTGCCGTTCGTCGTGCGAACGGTGCAGCCGGTGCTCGAGGATCTCGAGCCAGAGCTCGAGGAAGCCGCCGCGACGCTCGGTGCCGGTCGCGTGCAGACCTTCGTGCGCGTCGTGTTCCCCACGCTCCTGCCGGCGCTGCTGACCGGATTCGCGCTCGCGTTCGCGCGCGCCATCGGCGAGTACGGCTCGGTGATCTTCATCGCGGGCAACGTGCCGATGGTCTCCGAGATCACGCCGCTGCTGATCGTGACGCGCCTCGAGCAGTACGACGTCGCCGGTGCGACCGCGGTGGCGGTGGTCATGCTGGTGGCGTCGTTCGTGCTGCTGCTGGGCATCAACGGTCTGCAGTGGTGGGCGCGACGGCGCCGCCCCGCGGGGGTGCGGTGAGCGCGGTCGCTTGGGCCGCGGCCGCACCGTCGGCACGCCCGGCCGACG
>JALORJ010000243.1 GCA_025459035.1 Burkholderiales bacterium | reverse complement strand
AACCTCACCTGGACCGTGCTGTCGAAACGGCGGCTGATCCAGCTGGTCGAGGAACGGCACGTGCAGGGCTGGGACGATCCGCGCATGCCGACGCTGGTCGGCGTGCGCCGGCGTGGCTTCACCCCCGAGGCGCTGCGGCTGTTCGCCGAGCGCATCGGCGTGTCGAAGGAGAACTCGGTGATCGAGATGTCGATCCTCGAGGACTGCGTGCGCGACGACCTCAACGCGCGCGCGCCGCGGGCCGTCGCGGTGCTCGACCCGCTCGCGCTGGTGATCGACGACTGGCCCGACGGCCACGTCGAACCGTGCAGCGCCCCGGTGCACCCGCAGCATCCCGAGCGCGGCCAGCGGCACTTTCCGATGACGGGCACGCTGTGGATCGAGCGCGACGACTTCGCGATCACGCCGCCGAAGGGCTTCTTCCGGCTCACGCCGGGCGCGAAGGTGCGGCTGCGCTACGGCTATGTCGTCGAGTGCACCGGCTTCGACCAGGCGGCCGACGGCACCGTCACGGCCGTGCACTGCCGCCACTTCGCCGACTCGAAGTCCGGCACGCCGGGCGCCGACACGTACAAGGTGAAGGGCAACATCCACTGGGTGTCGGCCGCCCACGCGGTCGACGCCGAAGTGCGGCTGTACGACCGGCTGTTCACGGCGCGCTTCCCCGGCGCCGGCGACGTCGACTACCTCACGCAGATCGACCCGGCGTCGCTCACGGTCCTGCCGCACGCGAAGCTGGAACCGTCGCTCGCGCAGGCGCAGCCGGAGGACCGGTTCCAGTTCGAACGCCACGGCTACTTCGTCGCCGACCGCGTCGACTCGCAACCCGGGAAGCCGGTGTTCAACCGCACCGTCACGCTGCGCGACACCTGGGCGACGAAGGGCGGCTGACGCGGCGGTCGCCGCCCCGGTCACCGCGGACGGGTCACCGGCGCCGCATCGACAGGCGCCGGAAACGAAAACGCCCGACCGAAGTCGGGCGTTTCGCGAACCGGACGGCCGGACCGGCCGCCGGATCAGACCTTGCGGCGACGCTTGGCGGCGAAGCCCAGCAGGCCCAGCCCGATGCCGAGCATCGCGTACGTGCTCGGCTCGGGGACGACGACCGCGGGGACCTTGTCGCTCTTGCCGTTGTCGAAGCCCTTGAAGCGCACGGCGAAGGCGATGTAGTCCTTGTTGTCGTTCTCGTCGGCGTCAGGCTTGCCGTTCTTCTTGACCTTCGGGCCGGACAGCTCGGCGAAGAAGTCCGCCGCGAGCAGCGTGTCGACGTCCGCGCCTTCCAGCCCGAACGTGAACGTGCCGCTGGCGCCGACCGCGATGCCGTTCGTCGGGGCGCCGCCGCCGGTCCAGTCACCGCCCAACGCCGCGCCCAGGTCGAAGTAGCCGAACGGCTCGGCCTTCTCGCCGTTGTTCGACAGCCCCAGCTGCGTGAACGGCGCGCCGACGGCGGCATAGCTCGAGATCGACGTGATCTTGTTGCCCGGGTTGTTGAGCACGAACCCGGTCAGCTTGCCGCCTGCACTGGTGCTGGCCAGGTTGTTGAGGACCACCTTCAGCGTGATGGAGTCGGCGTCGACCGGGGTGAGCGTCAGCGTGCCGCTGAAGTCACCGTACACGCCGTCGCCGGCGAAACTGATGGTGGAGATTGCCTGCGCGGATGCGCTGGCCGCGACGAGCGCGACGGCGCCCGCTGTTGCAGCGAAAGTCTTCATGGGTCAGGTCTCGCAGAATCGTTTTGTGGTCCGCGCCGTCGCGAACCCCACGGGGCCGGACGGTACGCTTTCGTGCCGGGGCATCGGGGCTCCGGTCACGTCCGAAGATTCACCCCGATGACACTCTGGGTCAAACGGAAATTGCCGACACGGGCCGGGCGGATCAGGCCGCGGGGGTGGACGGCGGACGCCCGAGCGATGCCTGCGCCCTCGGCTGCGCGAAGCCCCCGGTCAGCGCCCGGTCGTTCCCGACCTTGCGGGACCCACCAGCGCCCACGCGACCGGCACGCACAGCAGCGCGAGCCCCGCCCCGACGCCCCACGCGACCGGCTCGCCCGCCTGCGCCCACAACGCGCCGATCGCCGCGCCTGCCGCCAGCTGGGCGATCCCGGTGCCGAGGTGGAAGACGCCGAAGGCCGTGCCGCGCAGGTCGGCCGGGGCCGCCGCGGCGACGGCGGCCGACAGCACACCCTGCGTGAATCCCATGTGCAGGCCCCAGACGGCCACCGCGAACCAGAAGCTGCCAGCGCCCGACGTGACGCGGGCCAGCAGTGCCTGACTCGCTGCGAGAAGGAGCAATCCGACCAGAAGCATGCCGCGTCGCCCGAAGCGCGCCGACGCGATGCCGGCCGGCCACGCCGACACCGCGTAGGTGGCGCTCATGACGATCAGCACCGCCGGCACCCACACCAGCCCGACGCCGCGCGTCCACGCCGCAAGCACGAGGAAAGCCTCGGGCAGCCGCGCGCAGGTCAGCAGCGCGGTCAGCGCGATCACGCCCCACAGTCGCGCCGGCAGGCGCGCGAGCTGACCCCGCCCGAAGCGGCCGCCGGACGACGCCGGCGATCTCGCGACCGGCGCCGCGTCGTCCCCGACCCCACGCGGCGGTTCGTCGACGCCGCGCCACAGCAGCAGCACCGCGATGACGGCCGGCAGCACCGCGAACCACAGCACGCCGCGCAGCTCGCCGGGGTACAGCGCCAGCAGCCCCATCGCGATCAGCGGCCCGAGCAGCGCGCCGATGGTGTCGAGCGACTGGCGCAGACCGTAGGCGGCGTCGCGCCGATCCGGCGGGGTGACATCGGCGACCAGCGCGTCGCGCGGTGCCCCGCGGATGCCCTTGCCGATGCGGTCGACGAAGCGTGCGGCGACGACGCCGGCGGCGCTCTCGGCCAGCGGAAACCACGGCTTGGTGAGCGCCGCGAGCGCATAGCCGCCCAGCACCAGCGGCTTGCGGCGCCCGGCGCGGTCCGACCACGTCCCCGACACCACCTTCAGGATCGATGCGGTCGCCTCGGCCACGCCCTCGATCACCCCGACCGCGAACGCGCTCACGCCCAGCACGGTCGTCAGGTAGATCGGCAGCACCGCGTGGACGAGTTCGGACGACATGTCCATGAACAGGCTGACCAGTCCGAGCATCCAGACGGTGCGCGGCAGGCGGGCGATCTTCACGAAGGACGGCGGGCGGGCATCGGGCGAGAGTGCCCGAGGTCGCCGGTCGCACGCATCGGGTGCGGTCGATCGATCGCAGGCCGCGGGCTGCCGGCGCCGTCGCGCGTGCGATTCTCGGGCCTGCGGTCGCGCCGTCGCGGTCCCGCCGTTTCGTTTCGTCGCCCCGAGGAGCTGCTCACGATGTCCCCGTTCCGATCCGGCCTGGGCCTGCTGGCCGCCTGCCTGCCGCTGCTCGCGGTGCCCGCGCACGCGGCGCCCTTCGCCGTGAAGGCGCCGACCACGTGGCAGGGCATCCTGCCGTGCGCCGACTGCGAAGGCATCCGCACCGACCTCACCCTGCACCCCGGCGGCAGCTACGTGCTGCACGAGTCGTATCTCGGCAAGGGCAACGACGCGCGCGTGTGGACCGAACTGGGCCGCTGGACCGGTTCGGCCAGCGGCAAGCGGCTGCGTCTCACGGCCAGCCGCGAGACGCGCTACTTCGGCGTGGTGGGCGAGCGCACGCTGCGCATGCGCGACCGTCAGGATCGCGATATCCGCTCGACGCTGAACTACAACCTCGTGCGCACGACCGAGCCGGCGCCGCTCGGCGGCGAACTGCGTGTGCGCGGCTTCTACACGTATCGCGCCGATGCGGCGTTGTTCCTGCACTGCGACAGCGGCCGCCGCTTCGAGGTCCGCGGTGGCGCCCGGGCGGTCGACCTCGAGCGCGCCTACGTCGACAGCGCCCGCGGATCGGGCAAGCCGATCCTCGCGACCTTCGACGCCACACTGGCCCCGCGCCCGGCCGACGCCGAGGGCTTCGACACGATCCGCGTCGAAGGCGAACCGAAACTGTGGCCCGGGGCCACCTGCGCGACGAAGGCGCCGACGATGACCGACACCGTGGCCACGGCCGGCCTCGACGGGCGCTGGACCTTCACGTCGATCCAGGGGGATGCGCCGCGTGCCGGCGGCCGTCAGAGGCCGGGGCTCGAGCTTCGCGACGGCCGGGTCGCCGCGGCGACCGGCTGCAACCGGGTGCTGGGTCGCTTCAAGGTCGACGGCGCCGGCGTGGCGTTCGCGCAGATGGCGTCGACCATGATGGCCTGCCCGCCGGAGGAGGGCGCGCAGGAGCGCGCGATCGCCGACGTGCTCGCCCGCACGCAGGGCTGGCGCATGACCGGCGGCACACTGGTGCTGACCGATGCCGGCGGCGCGACGCTGGCCGAGCTGGCCGCCGCCGTGACGCTGGAAGGCCGCTGGCGCTTCGTCGACATCGCCGGCCAGGCGCCGATCGACAGCCCCCGCGGCGCGCC
>JALORJ010000242.1 GCA_025459035.1 Burkholderiales bacterium | reverse complement strand
GTGGTGCGCGCGAACCGCGCGAACTCCGAGCTGGGCGGGCACATCGCGAGCTACGCCTCGGCCGCCGACCTGTTCGAAGTGGGCTTCAACCACTTCTTCCGCGCCGGCCAGGACGGCGATCTCGTGTACTTCCAGCCGCACTCCGCACCGGGCATCTACGCGCGCGCGTTCCTCGAAGGCCGGCTGGCGGAGGACCAGCTCGACAGCTACCGGCGCGAGACCGGCGTGCGCGCCGGCGACTCGAGCGCGCTTGCCCACCGCGGCAAGGGCCTGAGCTCGTACTGCCATCCGTACCTGATGCCCGGCTTCTGGCAGTTCCCGACCGGCTCGATGGGCCTCGGGCCGCTGAAGGCGATCTATCACGCGCGCTTCATGCGCTACCTGACCGACCGCGGCCTGCTCGACACCAGCGGGCGCAAGGTGTGGTCGTTCGTCGGCGACGGCGAGATGGACGAACCGGAGTCGCTGGCCGGGCTGTCGCTCGCGGCCCGCGAGAACCTCGACAACCTGATCTTCGTCGTCAACTGCAACCTGCAGCGCCTCGACGGCCCGGTGCGCGGCAACGGCTCGATCATCCAGGAGCTCGAAGGGCTGTTCGCCGGTGCGGGCTGGAACGTCATCAAGCTGCTGTGGGGCAGCGAGTGGGACACGCTGTTCGCGCGCGACCACGACAACGTGATCGTGAAGCGGCTGCACGAGACCGTCGATGGCGAGTTCCAGAAGTACGCCGCGACCGACGGCGCGTTCAACCGCGAGGCGTTCTTCAACAAGTATCCCGAGCTGCAGCAGCTCGTGGCCCACCTGTCGGACGACGACATCGACCGCCTGCGCCGCGGCGGCCACGACCCGGTCAAGATCCACGCCGCCTACCACGCGGCCGTGCGGCATCGCGGGCAGCCGACCGTCATCCTGGCCCAGACCAAGAAGGGCTACGGCATGGGGTCGTGGGGTCAGGGCAAGATGACCACGCACCAGCAGAAGAAGCTCGACAACGAGGCACTGCTCGCCTTCCGCGACCGCTTCAGCCTGCCGCTGTCGGACGACGACGTGGTCAACGTGCGCTTCGTCAAGCCGGCCGCCGAGTCCGCCGAGATGAAGTACCTGCACGCCCGGCGCGCCGCGCTCGGCGGCTACATGCCGGCGCGCGTGCCGACCGCCGCGCCGATGCCGGTGCCGCCCGTCGACAAGTTCCTCGAAGGCACGAACGGACGCGAGCAGTCGACCACGATGGTGTTCGTGCAGCTGCTGACCGCGTGGCTGAAGGATCCGACGCTCGGGCGCCATCTGGTGCCGATCGTCGCCGACGAGGCCCGCACCTTCGGCATGCAGGCGCTGTTCCGGCAGATCGCGATCTACTCGTCGGTCGGGCAGCTCTACCAGCCCGAGGACCGCGACGAGCTGCTGTACTACAAGGAGGCCAAGGACGGGCAGATCCTCGAGGAAGGCATCTCCGAGGCCGGCGCGGTGTCGTCGTGGATCGCGGCGGCCACGAGCTACAGCACGCACGGCGTGCAGATGCTGCCGTTCTACATCTTCTATTCGTGCTTCGGCTTCCAGCGCATCGGCGACCTCGTCTGGGCTGCCGGCGACGCGCGCGCGCGCGGCTTCCTGCTGGGCGCCACGGCCGGGCGCACGACGCTGTCGGGCGAAGGCCTGCAGCACGAGGATGGCTCGAGCCACGTGCTGTTCTCGACCGTGCCCAACTGCGTCGCCTACGACCCGGCCTACGGCTACGAGCTCGCGCTGATCGTGCGCGACGGCGCGCGGCGGATGCTCGAAGCGCAGGAGGACGTCTTCTATTACGTGACGGTGATGAACGAGAACTACGTTCACGCCGCGCTGCCCGCCGGCGCCGAGGAAGGCATCCTGAAGGGCATGTACCGCCTGCGCGCGTCGTCGATCGACGCGGCCGACGCGCCGCGCGTGCAGCTGCTGGGCTCGGGGACGATCCTGCGCGAGGTCGAGGCCGCCGCCGCGTGGCTCGAGACCGAGCACGGTATCGCGGCCGACGTGTGGAGCGCAACCAGCTTCACCGAACTGCGCCGCGACGGTCTGGCCGTCGAGCGCTGGAACCGCCTGCACCCGACCGCGACGCCGCGCATGTCGTGGATCGAGCAGTGCCTCGGCGCCACCACCGGCCCGGTGATCGCGGCCACCGACTACATGCGCGCCGTTCCCGACATGGCCCGCACATGGGTGCCGCGTCGCTACGTCACGCTGGGCACCGACGGCTTCGGTCGCAGCGACTCGCGTGCGGCGCTGCGCGACTTCTTCGAGGTGGACCGGCGCCACGTCGCGGTCGCGGCGCTGAAGGCGCTGGCCGATGACGGCCGCATCGGGGCCGACGTCGTCGCCCGGGCGATCGCGCAGTTCGGCATCGACACCGAGCGTGTCGATCCGTGGAGCGCCTGAACGCGCGGCTGCGGGGCGCACAAAGCGACAGGCCCGGCCGAGGCCGGGTCTGCGAGGGTTGCAAGGCCGCCGACGCGCGTGTCGGCGTGCCGGTCGGTGCTGAGGTCAGGCGGTGACGCGGCGGCGGCGACGCTGGGCAAGACCCGTCAGTGCAAGGCCGGCAGCAAGCAGCGCCCAGGTGGACGGCTCCGGCACCGGGCGGCCCGGCTCGCCGTAGATGAAGTCGTCCATCGCGACGCCGTCGGACCCGCGGTAGTAGTTGTTGGATGCGTCCATGAAGCCGTCGCCGGCGGTGATGCGCACCCGCGTGACGACGTTGCTGTCGAACACCATGCCGGCAAAGCTCAGCGAACCGTTGGCCAGCGATGCGGACGGTCCGCCCATCGGCACGTCGACCGTGCCGAGCAGTACGTCGCCGACACCGAAGTACTCGAGCTTCGTGAGGCCGGCGACCTCGACGTCCTCGAACACCGCGCCGAACCCGCGGACCCCGGCAACCGTCCCGGGCTGGCCGGCGATCGAGAAGGTCACGTCCATCGTGACGGCATCGATGATCGCGAACATGCGCTGCTTCGAAAACGGCACGAAGTCGGACGGATAGCCGAACGCCACCGGCTCGGTGCGGTCGGCCAGTGCGCTCACCTGGAAGCCGGTGCCGGAGGTGCTGAAGGTCGCACCGCGGGCGCGTCCGCCAGTGGCGCCGGCGCCGACCACGGTGACCGCTGCATGGGCGGACATGGCCAGCGGCACGAACAGCAGCGCACCGACGACGGCATTGCGGATGGATGTCGACATGCGACGGTCTCCGGGGAAGTCGGGCCGGGGGTTCGGAGGTCCGGTCCGCGACGGATGAATCGACGGGCCGTTGCATTAGAACCCGGCATCGAGTGGCGTCACAAGCGCGGACGCCCGGGCCGGCCCTGTTCATGGCCGTGGCGAGTGCGATCGCGACGGGCGCACGCCAGCATGCACCGACGCGCCCGGACACGCCGATAGACTCTCGCGCCATGCCTGCCGCCATCGCCCCCATCGACTTCCACGGCCTGCCCGCGCTGCGGCTGACCACAGGCACCGGCGCCAGCGCCGTGATCACGCTGCACGGCGCGCACGTCGTGTCGTGGCAACCCGCCCCCGACGACGAACGCCTGTACCTGAGCCCGCGCTCCGCCTTTGCCGACGGTCAGGCGATCCGCGGCGGCGTGCCGGTCATCTTTCCGCAGTTCGGGCCCGACGGTCCGCTGCCGCGACACGGCTTCGCGCGCACGCGGGCCTGGACCGTCGCCGCGACGCGGACCGGCGACGACTGGGCACTGGCGACTCTGCAGCTGACCGACAGCCCCGACACCCGTGCGCTCTGGGACCACGTGTTCGTCGCCGAACTGAGCGTGCTGGTCGAGCGCGACCGCTTCGAGCTCGAGCTCGGCATCGAGAACCCGGGCGACACGCCGTTCGCGTTCACCGGCGCACTGCACACCTACTTCGCGACACGGCAGGTCGAGTTCGCGCGCCTCGAAGGCCTGCGCGGCACGTCGTACCGCGACCAGACCGCCGCGCAGGCCGTGCGCGAGGACCGCGCGGACGCCGTGACCGTCGACGACGAAATCGACCGCATCTACCTCGATGCGCCGCCGCGGCTGACGCTCGGCGAGGGCGGCCGCTGGCTCGGTGTCGAGCAGACGGGCTTTCGCGACACGGTCGTGTGGAACCCGTGGCAGACGCGCGGCGCCGCGATCGCCGATATGCCGGCCGACGGCTTTCGGCGGATGCTGTGCGTGGAGGCGGCGGCCGTGGCCGAGCCGGTCGTGGTGGCGCCGCGCGAAAGCTGGGTCGGACGTCAGGGCTGGGTGGTCGGCTGACGGCAGGCGCTGCGCGCGGCGGTGGACGGCGTCATGCGGCCTGCGCAAGTCGCGTCATTCGATCGAGGTCGCGGCGGCGCGCAAGGCCGGGCACCAGGACACCGCAGCCCGCGCGTCAGGGCGCCGGGGGCAACGCGTAGGTCACTTTCGTGGCGTTCACGGCAATCCAGCCGCGCGAGCGCAGCGTCTCGACGAGCGCGTCGACCTCCGGGTCGGTCAGCTGGCCCTGTAGGGTGGTCTTGATGGTGTTGGCAAGCGTCTGGAGGGTGCGAGGCCGCGAGGCGCCGCGCGCTCGCAGGTCTGCCAACACGCGATCGAGTCGGTCGGACCCGTGGTTCGGCGCCGCGGCCTTGACCGCCGGGATGTCGTCCACCGACACCGACCGCTTCGAGAACACCTTGCGCCCCTTGAGATGCTGGATCAGCTGGTCGAAGCCTGTGTCCTTCGAGACCACGTGGAGAAAGGCGTCTGGATCGCGCGCAGCGATCAGCCCCATGTGGAACGCGATGTGGAAATCGAGCGCGTTCGGTCCGTTGCCCGCGATGCGGATGTACTCGGCGCGATCCCCAAGTCGTTGCAGGCAAGCAGCCACATCGACGGCGATCTTCGTCTGACTCGCACCCACGAACAGCAGCACCCGGAAGTGCTCCGCATCGAGCCCGGCGAGCGCGTCCGGCTGGACGTTCTCGAAATCGATCAGCACGTATTGCGTCCGCGTCGCCATGCGACCTGCCCGCCCGCCCGGAGGATCCCGTCACCGCAGGATGCCTCGTGTCGGCCGTCGGCGATATCGCGTGCGCAAGCACTGCGCCCGTCCCCGCGGCCGACTTCACAACCCGGCCGCGCGCTCGCCGCGGGCGACCGCCTTCACCGATCCGTCCGCGATGCCTCGCGCCACCGCACCACCCGCTCCAGCGTGTCCAGATGCTCGCGCACCTTGTCGCGCAGCGACGGCGGCAGGTCCGGACGTTCCGCGAACGCGCGCACGGTGTCGCGCGCAGTCGCCGTGACCTGCCCGCCGACGATCGCTTCGAGCCAGCGGTTGACGACGAAGATCCGCATGCTCGGGCGCGGCCCACGCGGGCAGTGCTTCCTCGATCCAGGCATCGGGAATCGACGCGTCGGCGATCCACGCGTCGAGCAGCGCGGCCTTCAGGGCGCCGTCGGGCGTCGCGGCCGCGGCCGCGTACGCCCAGCGCTGCGCATCGCGGTCGGTGTGCGCCGCACGCAGTCGCGCGAGCACGTCCGCCGCGCCGGGCGCCTGTTGGCGCAGCAGCGTGCGCACGATCGCGAAGCGCTCGCGAACGGTCGGCACGATCCCGTCGGGCAGCGCGCGGTCATCGAGCCAGCCGTCGAGTCGCGCCAGCGCGTCCGGCGTCGACGCGATCGCGACGTACGCGCGCCACGCCTCGCGCCGGGCATCGCGCGCGTCGACGGCCGTGATGCGCTCGAAGGTTGCGGGCAACGGTCGCGGTACCG
The DNA here is from genome assembly GCA_025459035.1 of Burkholderiales bacterium. Classification (GTDB taxonomy): domain Bacteria; phylum Pseudomonadota; class Gammaproteobacteria; order Burkholderiales. The sequence goes on along the minus strand of JALORJ010000242.1, from coordinate 4,050 downwards.
GCGACGAGAGCGGCAACCCCGGGCGGTTCGGGACCTCGCGCGCGGGCGCCTCGATCCGCGCGAGCCACGCGTTCTCGACACGACCGGCCCACGCGTCGCGCTGGGGTGGGGGCAGCGCCGCGCGCAGCACCCGTTCGACCCGGGCGGCATGCTGCGCGGTGACCCATGCGCCGCGCGGCTCGGGCACCAGCGGGATCACCTGTTCGAGCCAAGCGGTCGGCGCGATCCGGGTGTCGTGCAACCGGTCGCTCAGCGCCTCCCACGCCCGCAGGTGCAGCCGGTCGGCGGCGCGGTCGAAGCCCATGGCGCGTACCGCGTTCGCGGCGGTCTTCGCGTCCATCCGCCAGCGCAGCCACTCGCGTGCGCCCTCGTACGGCAGCACACCGATCACGTCGCCATCGGTCGAAGCGTCCTGCCCGCGCGACACGTCCAGCCGCCACGGGAGCCGCCATCGCCCGGGCCCGATCACCTCGACGTCGCGCAGATCGACTCGCAATGCGCGGCGCGCGTTGTGCCAGAGCACCTGGATCACCAGCCGCGGCGGCATCGCCCACGGACCGGTACGCGCCGGCGCTTCGAAGTGCAGCGTGCCGCCGATGCTGCCGTCGGCCGCGACCGCCCAGTCGGGTTCGACCGTGATCACGCCAAGCTGCGTGATCCACGTGCGCATCCAGGCGTCGAAACCCGGGCGGGGTGCCGACGGTGGGCTCGCGTCCCCCGCTCCGCTCGCGCCGAACGCCGCGATCAGGTCGTCGCGATCGGCGACCCCGAATGCGTGGTCGCGCACGAACCTGAGCAGCGCCTGTTCGGGATTCGCCGCAGCCTCCATCCACTGGTCGAGCACCCACGGCGCCTTCTGGTAGACGATCGGGCCGTACATGGCCTTGGCCCCGAGCACGTTGTCGAGCGGCCGGTACACCGGCACGGTGCCGGGCGTCAGATCCGCGCGCATCGCGTCCGCGCGACGCGTCACTTCCGCCAGCAGGGGCAGCGTCGGCGGGTCGAGATCGCCGACCTCGAACGCGAGCCGGTTCGCGAAGCCCTCCTTCAGCCAGAGGTCGTCGAAGCCGCGCATCGTCACCAGATCACCGAACCACTGGTGCGCGGTCTCGTGAACCAGCAGTTGCGTGCGCCGCAGGCGCTCGACCGCGGTCGCCTCGGCGGGCAGCAGCAGCGCCGACTCGCGCAGGAAGGTCGCGCCGGCGTGCTCCATGCCGCCGTACGGAAAGTCGGGCAATGCGACAAGGTCGTGCTTGCCCCACGCGAACGGCTGCCCGAAGCGCGTCGCGAAGGCGTGCATCGACCGCTCGACAGGGCGCGTGATCGCGTCGAGCGCCCGCTGCGCGTCGTCCGCCCGGACACGGCGCACATGCAGCGCGACCGGGACGCCCGGGTCCGGCGTTCCGGAGATCGCCGGTTCGCCCCGCGACGCGGGCAGCGTGACGAAAGGGCCGGCCGCGAACGCGAAGAGGTATGTCGACAGCGGCGGCGTCCGGGCAAAACGGTGGCGACGCTGCCGGCCGTCGAGCGCGTCGACCTGCTCGACCGTCGCGTTGCCGATCACGCGCCAGTCGCCGGGCGCGTCGAGCGTCAGACCGAAGCGCGCCTTGAGGTCGGGCTGGTCCATGCACGGGAACACGCGGCTCGCGTCGGCCGGCACGAACAGGCTCCACACGTACTCGGCACCCGGATCGGCCGCGTCGCGAAAGCGAGTGATCGGGCCACCGCCGTCGCGCAATGGCGCCACCGTGTCGAACACGACCGTCACGACCTCGCGCGCGCCGAGCCGCGCGGCGTCGATCACGACGTGGCCGTCGCGCACGGGCAACGCGGGGAGCGGCACGCCGTCGACCCAGGCGTCGATCGCGCCGGTCGCGCCCGCGTCGGGGCGCCAGTCGAACACCAGCGGCGCCGCCCGGTCGAGACGGCGCACGCGAGTCGTGCTGCGGATGCGCGCAACGCCGACTTCCAGATCCAGCGCGACTTCCACATCGATCGTGTCCACGGCCACGCGCACCGCGCGCCACCGCGCAAGCGACTGCGACACGCCGAGCGCGAGATCCGGTTCGCGGGGTGACGGCGCCGCCCTCTCGGCAAGCGGCGCAGGCGTCCCGTGCAGCAGACGCGTGAAGTCCGGGATGTCGCGGTCCGAAGTCATCGACGAACGCGCGACGCTGTCGCGGACGATGGCGCCCGGGCCGGGCAGGCCGGCGCGCGGGCGTCGGACCTCGAGCTTCTCCTCGGCGGCGCCGACGGCCCCGCACCCGATCCATACGGCGATGGCGAACCCCCCGAGCCGCGCCGCGCCGATCTCCGCGCGGCGCACGCGATCACCGCACGTCGGACGGCGGCGTTGCGGCGCCGGCGGTCTCGCCCAGCAGCGCCGCGACCCGCGCGGCATCCACCGCATCCAGCGCCGCATCGCCGCGGCCGGCGTCCTGCGTCGCCAGCAGCACGCGGCGGCGGCGCACCGCACGCGCGAGCCACACGCCGCCCGCCGCCAGCAGCACGAACGGCCCGGCCCACAACAGCCACGTGGTGCGGCGCACCGGCGGCTTGTAGAGCACGAAGTCACCGTAGCGCGCGGTCATCCAGTCCTTGATCTCGGCTTCGTCGCGCCCGTCGCGCAGCATCTGGCGCACCTGGTTCTTCAGGTCGATCGCGAGATCGGCGTGCGAGTCGGCGAGCGACTGGTTCTGGCACACGAGGCAGCGCAGTTCGGCCGCGATGGCCGCCACGCGCGCTTCGAGCACGGGGTCTTCGGCGGCGGGGGTCGCGGTATCGGCAAGCGCGAGCGACATCCAGAGCGATGTCACGAGTGCGACCGCCATGAGCGCGACGCGCGCGCAGAACCTGTGAAGCGGTCCGGCGCGCCCGAGCGGGCTCGACCGACGGTGCCGATCAAGGCGCGAAGCGCAGCCGTAGCGGGGACCACGGCGAGCATTCGCAACGCGGAGCGGCGCTGTCAGGCGAGTTCGAGCGGGTGTGGTGGATCGCTTCACAGGTTCTCACCCCTGCAGCTGCCGCACGAGCGGCAGGATGCGGTCGCGCAGCACTTCCGGCGTGATCGGCCCGACCTGCTTGAACCGGATCACGCCGTCGCGATCGACCAGGAAGGTCTCGGGCGCGCCGTAGACGCCGTACTCGATGCCGACGCGGCCGTCACGATCGGTCACCGACACCACGTACGGGTCGCCCAGCTCGCCCAGCCAGCGCCGCGCCGCCTGCGGATCGTCCTTGAAGTTGAAGCCGACGATCGGCACCACGCCCGACTTCGCGAGCTCGACCATCAGCGGGTGCTCGATGCGGCAGGCCGCGCACCACGACGCCCACACGTTCAGCAGCCAGACCTTGCCGCGCATGTCGGCCGGGGTCATCACCCGTTCGGGCGCCGCGAGCGTCGCGAGCGAGAACGCCGGCGCGGGCTTGTCGATCAGCGGCGACGGCAGGTTCTTCGGGTCGCGCGTGAGGCCGATGCCGAGAAACGCGACGAGCACCGCGAACAGCGCGAGCGGCACGAGGAACTTCCACGCGACGGCCCCGCGCGGCGGGCGGCGCACCGCGCGCGACGGCGTCATGGCGCCGCGGCCACCGCGCCCGGCACCGGCGTGACGGCGGCGCGCCGCGCCTCGCGCCGCGCGAGGCGGTAGCGCCGATCGGTCAGCGCGATCAGCCCGCCCAGCGCCATCACGAAGCCGCCCCCCCAGATCCAGTCGACGAAGGGCTTGAAGTACACGCGCACGATCCACGCGTCGTCGACCGGCTCGCCGAGCGACACGTACAGGTCGCGCGTGAAGCCGGTGTCGATGTCGGCCTCGGTCATCGGCATCTGCGTCACGTGGTAGAGCCGCTTCTCCGGCGACAGCGTGGCGACGACGCGGCTGCCCGACAGCACGCTGACCGTGGCGCGCGTGGCCTCGTAGTTCGGCCCGTCGGCGCGCGCGAACCCGTCGAGGCGGAACGTGTAGCCGCAAGCAGATGATCGGTTTGTCGTAGAACCTCCAAGGAGAGCTCTAACGGTAAGCCGGTCCTGCTGCATCAATAATATTG
>JALORJ010000016.1 GCA_025459035.1 Burkholderiales bacterium | reverse complement strand
CGGCGCGGCGCCAAGGAAGCGAGTCTCGATCAGGTAGCTGCCTCGCTTGAATGTCAGAAGCTTGTCGATCGGGCCCGCCCCCGCGTCCGCACGGAGCCGCACGGTGAGCGTGTCCTCACCTGCACCGAGGGTTCGCGGCGCGTCCACGACCGTCCACGCCGTCGTGTGATTCGGCAGCCCGGGACCGATCAGCCCGCTCTGCGCGAGATAGGTGTGCTCAGCCGAGCGCGTGAACAGCACCAGCGGACGCGTCGGTTCCTCGGGGTCACCGTGGTCGAGCAGTTCGAGATGGACCAGATCTCCGCCACGGGTGTCGATGCGGGCGCGCAGGAGATCGGTCTCGACCTCGACCTGCTGACCCACCGTCGGCGCGGCCTGCGCCGCGGGCGGCGCGCCACCAGGTGCGGCCGCAGTCGCAGCGCCGGACTGCGGGACGGAGGCCGCTGCGGGCACCGGCGTCGCGGCCCGGCCCGGCTCGACGTTCGCGGCGGCCTGCACGACCGGACGCGGCGACACCGACTCCACCCACCGCTGACCCAGCAGGAACAGCGAACCGCAGAAGACGATCAGGAGGACGAGGCGGGTCGAATCCATCGACAAAGGTATCCGGGCATCAGGGAACGGGATCGTGGCCGCCGGGGTGCCACGGATGACAACGACAGACGCGTCGCAGCGCCAGCCACCCGCCGCGTCCGGCACCGTGCCGGTCGATCGCGTCCATGGCGTAGTGCGAGCAGCTCGGCTTGAAGCGGCACTGGTTGCCGATCCACGGGCTCAGCAGCCAGCGATACGCGCCGAGCAAACTCAGCAGCAGGCGTCTCATGCCGGCATGTCGACTCGGCGCGGGAGCGGTCGGCCGAAAAACTGCTCCAGGTCGCGCCGCAGTCCGCTCTCGAGCGCCTCGCCGCGGGGAGGTCGCCGGGTCACCCGCACCACGACGTCGACCCCCTGCCAGCGCGGACGGGCATTGCGAAACGCTTCACGCATCAGGCGCTTGCAGCGTGCGCGGTCGACCGACCGCGCGGCGATCTTCTTCGGCACCACCACGCCGAGCCGCGCCGGCACGGTCGACGATTCGCGTTCGATCCAGACCAGCATGCTCACCGATCCCGGCAGGCGGCGCCCGCGTATCAGCACGGGCTCGAAGGCGCCACGACCGAGCAGGCGGTCGCGGCGTCGAAACGCGCCCGACTCGGGCGCGCCGGGTTCAGGCGGAGAGACGGGCGCGGCCCCTGGCGCGACGCGCGTTGATCACGGCACGACCACCGCGCGTCTTCATGCGCGCACGGAAGCCGTGGGTGCGGGCGCGTCGGACCTTCGACGGCTGATAGGTGCGCTTCATGGGGGAACTCCGTTCAGCAAAGCCTTCGATTAAAGGTTCGCCGGATAAGTCTTGTCAATCATCTGCTTGGAAACCGTCGTGGCTGTGGATAAGTCATGGCCCCGGTGGTACGTTCATCGGCTCCCCGACCGCGCTCCGCGGTCTCGACTCACCCCGTCGCGGGACCCGATCCGATCCATGTCCGACCTGTGGCGTCAGTGCCAGTCCGCCTTGCGCGCGGCGCTGTCCGAACAGCAGTTCCACACCTGGATCAGCCCCCTCCAGGCGGTCGAGCAGGACGGCACTCTCACGCTCGCGGCACCGAACCGGTTCGTGCGTGACTGGGTTCGCGACAAGTTCATCGATCAGGTGCGCTCGGCCGTCGCGGCTTCGAGCGATCGCCCGATCCAGGTCGAATTCACGGTGGCCGATCCTGCAACCGCGACCGATGCCCCGGGTGCGCCGCCGACGCCGACCAAAGCGCGCGATCCGGAGCGACGCGCCGATGCGCCGCCGCGATCGGCGCCGTCGACCACCGGGACCGCCGCCCCCCGCTCACCCTCGCGCCCGGCGGATGCCCGCGGTCGCCTGAACCCGAACTACACCTTCGACACGTTCGTGGCCGGCAAGGCGAACCAGCTCGCTCGCGCGGCGGGCCTGAAGGTCGCCGACCATCCGGGGCGCGACTACAACCCGCTCTTCATCTACGGCGGCACGAGCCTGGGCAAGACGCACCTTATCCACGCCATCGGCAACCAGATCCTCGCGCAGAACCCCGACGCCGCGGTCCGCTACATCCATGCCGAGCAGTACGTCTCGGATGTGGTCCGGGCGCATCTGCAGAAGAGCTTCGACCCGTTCCGCAAGCTCTACCACTCGCTCGATCTGCTGCTGATCGACGACATCCAGTTCATGGGTCAGGGCAACAAGGACCGGACCCAGGAGGAGTTCTTCTACGCCTTCAACGCGCTGATCGAGGCGCGCAAGCAGGTGATCATCACGTGCGACACCTTCCCGCGCGAGATCGCGGGGGTCGAAGACCGGCTGCGGTCACGCTTCGGCTGGGGGCTCACGCTCGCGATCGAACCGCCCGAGCTCGAGCTGCGCGTCGCGATCCTGCTCAAGAAAGCCGCCGCCGAGGGCATCGCACTTGGGGAGGATGTCGCGTTCTTCATCGCGACACACATCCAGTCGAACGTGCGCGAGCTCGAGGGAGCACTCAAGCGCGTCGCCGCGTACGCCAACTTCGCCGACGTCCCGATCGACGCCGGCTCCGCGCGCGATGCACTGCGCGACGTCCTCGCGGTGCAGACGCGTCAGCTGTCGATCGAGAACATCCAGCGCACCGTGGCGGATCTCTACAAGATCCGCATCGCCGACATGGAGTCGCAGCGCCGCACACGCGTGGTGGCACGCCCGCGGCAGATGGCGATGGCACTCGCGAAGGAGCTCACGACGCTCAGCCTGCCCGAGATCGGCAAGGCCTTCGGCGGTCGCGACCACACGACCGTGCTGCACGCCTGCCGCAAGATCCTCGAACTGCGCGACACCGACGCCGAGATCCGGCGCGACTGGGACATGCTGCTCCAGACCTTGCGGGGATGACTGTGAACAGTTTGTGGAGCTTTTTCCTAGCGACGTCGCCGAGCCCGGGTCGATCCCCACTCTTCCCGCGTCGCACACGCTCCGTCCACCGGGTCATCCACGACGCGAGTCCCTGATTCATCGACGTTCGCCCCAGTTGTCCACACTCCGGCCGGCCTCTCATCAATCCTTCCAGAGAAATATCCAGATCATGAACAACGTCCAGCTCGATCGTGACCTGTTGCTGCGCCCGCTGCAGGCCGTCACCGGGGTCGTGGAACGACGCCAGACGCTGCCGATCCTGTCGAACGTGCTGCTGGAAGGACGCGGTGGACGGCTCACGCTGCTCGCGACCGATCTCGAGATCCAGGTGAGCGCGACCGCCGACGGGCTCGCGCCCGACGCGGAGTTCCTCGTGACCGTGTCGGCGAAGAAGCTGCTCGACATCCTGCGCACGCTGCCCGAAGGCGCGCAGGTCCAGCTCGAGCCGAAGGACAACCGCATGCAGCTGCGCTCGGGCAAGAGCCGCTTCAACCTGCAGTCGTTGCCCGCGACCGACTTTCCGAAGATCACCGAGGGCCCGTCGGTCCTGGCCGAGTTCGGTCTGCCGCAGTCCGCGCTGCGCAAGCTGTTCGGCCTCACGCAGTACGCGATGGCGCAGCAGGACATCCGCTACTACCTGAACGGCATGCTGATGGTGGTCGACGGGCAGGAGCTCACGCTCGTGGCGACCGACGGCCATCGTCTCGCGATGGTTCGGCATCCGCTGCTCAACAGCTACCAGCATCAGGAAGTGATCCTGCCGCGCAAGGCCGTGATGGAGCTGTCGCGGCTGCTTGCCGACACCGACCACCAAGTGCTCGTGACGTTGCTGCCCAACCAGGCGCGCTTCGAGTTCGACGGCATCGTGTTGGTCACCAAGCTGGTCGATGGCAAGTTCCCCGACTACAACCGCGTGATTCCCGCGAACCACGCGAAGCAGTTCGACATCGATCGCGCGCTGCTGCAGCAGTCGCTGCAACGCGCCGCCATCCTGTCCAACGAGAAGTTCCGCGGTGTGCGCTGGGTGGTGGCGTCCGGCAGCCTGCGCATCGCGTCGAGCAACACCGAGCAGGAAGAGGCCGAGGAAGAACTCGAGATCGAGTACGCGGGCGACGCGCTCGACGTCGGTTTCAACATCCAGTACCTGCAGGACGTGCTGTCGAACGTCGATGCCGCCACGGTCCATTGCGCGTTCGGCGATGCCAACAGCGCGATGCTGGTCACCACGGCTTCGGCCGAGGCCTTCAAGTACGTCGTCATGCCGATGCGCATCTGATCCGCACCGCGCACCCGCTACGTCCACGCCTTTCCAGACCGGTCCGATGGCCCAGAACTCAAGCGACTACAACGCCGACAGCATCCAGATCCTCGAAGGCCTCGATGCCGTGCGCAAGCGACCCGGCATGTACATCGGCGATACCGGTGACGGCAGCGGCCTGCATCACATGGTCTTCGAGGTCGTCGACAACGCCGTCGACGAGGCGCTGGCCGGGTGGTGCGACGACATCCGCGTGACGATCCACGCGGACGAGTCGATCAGCGTGTCCGACAACGGTCGCGGCATTCCGGTCGAGCGCAAGCAAGGCGACCCGAAGGGCCGCACGGCCGCCGAGATCGTGATGACCGAGCTGCACGCCGGTGGCAAGTTCGACGCCAACAGCTACAAGGTCTCCGGCGGGCTGCACGGTGTCGGCGTGTCGGTCGTCAACGCGCTGTCGGACTGGCTGAAGCTCGAGATCCGGCGCGACGGCCGGACGTGGGGCATCGAGTTCCGCCGCGGCGAGCGCGTCGCCGACCTGCAGGATCTCGGCCCGGCGGACAGCCGAGGCACGCGTGTGCATTTCTTCGCGAGCGCGGAGACGTTCGGCACGATCCAGTACCACTTCGACATCCTCGCGAAGCGCCTGCGCGAGCTGTCGTTCCTGAATGCCGGCGTGGCCATCACGCTGATCGACGAACGCGACGGTCGCACCGAGAACCTCAAGCACGAGGGTGGTGTGCGCGGGTTCGTCGAGTACCTCAACCAGAAGAAGTCGGTGCTGCATTCGCACCCCTTCCACGCGGTCGGCGAGAAGGACGGCATCGTCGTCGAGGTCGCGATGCAGTGGAACGACTCGTACCACGAGTTCGTCCAGTGCTTCACGAACAACATTCCGCAGCGCGACGGCGGCACACATCTGACCGGGCTGCGCACGGCGATGACGCGCACGCTCAACGGCTACATCGACGCCAACGAGATCGCGAAGAAGGCCAAGCTCGAGATCGCGGGCGAGGACATGCGCGAAGGCCTCACCTGCGTGCTGTCGGTGAAGGTGCCGGACCCGAAGTTCTCGTCGCAGACCAAGGACAAGCTCGTCTCGAGCGAGGTGACCGGGGTCGTGTCCGAGATCGTCGGCGCGAAGCTGTCCGAGTTCCTGATGGAGAACCCGACCGACGCGCGCGAGATCACGTCCAAGATCGTCGAAGCGGCGCGGGCGCGCGAAGCCGCCCGCAAGGCCCGCGACATCACACGCAAGAACCCGCTGCACGGTGCGGGTCTGCCCGGCAAGCTCGCGGACTGCCAGGAGAAGGATCCGGCGCAGTCCGAGCTGTACCTCGTCGAGGGCGACTCGGCAGGCGGATCCGCAAAGCAGGGCCGCGACCGCAAGTTCCAGGCGGTGCTGCCGCTGAAGGGCAAGATCCTCAACGTCGAACGGGCGCGCTTCGAGAAGCTCGTGTCGTCGCAGGAGATCGCGACCCTGATCACGGCGCTGGGCACCGGCATCGGCACCGGGGTCGCGAAGGACGGCTACGACCCCGACAAGCTGCGCTACCACCGCATCATCATCATGACCGACGCGGACGTGGACGGCTCCCACATCCGCACGCTGCTGCTGACGTTCTTCTACCGCCAGATGCCCGAGCTGGTGGAGCGAGGCCACATCTACATCGCGCAGCCACCGCTCTACAAGCTCAAGCACGGCCGCAACGAGCGCTACCTGAAGGACGACCACGAGAAGAACGAGCATCTGCTCAAGCTCGCGCTCGACGACGCCCGCTACACGGCGCCTGGGGGTGCGGCGCCGCTCGCGGGCGACGCGCTGGAAGCCATCGCGAAGCAGCAGCTGCTGTCCGATGCCGTCATCGAACGCCTGTCGCGCCGTCTCGATCGCATGGTGCTCGACGCGATCGCGGCGGGCTTCGTGCCGCTGCTCTCCACCGAGACCGAGGCACGCACGAGCGCCGACGCGCTCGCCGCGCGGGTCCCCGATCCGGCGATCCGCTGCGTCGCCGAGCCCGATCCGCTGGTGCCCGACGCGTGGCGCCTCGTGGTCCTGCGCCGACTGCACGGCATCGAGCGCCGCACGGTGATCGATCGCACGTTCCTCGCGAGCGGTGACGGGGCGCAGATCCTGCGCACCGGCGCCATGGTCGATCAGCTCAAGGGCGACGGCGCGCGCGTCGACCGCGGCGACGACCACCGCATGGTCGCGAGTTTCCGCGAGGCGCTCGCGTGGCTCTACGAACAGGCCGAGCGCGGCGTCTCGATCCAGCGCTACAAGGGCCTGGGCGAGATGAATCCCGACCAGCTGTGGGAAACGACGATGGATCCGGGGGTACGCCGCCTGCTGCGTGCCACGATCGAGGACTCGGTGGCCGCCGACGAGATCTTCACCACGCTGATGGGCGACGTCGTCGAGCCACGCCGCGCGTTCATCGAGAGCAACGCGCTCGGGGTGCGCAACCTCGACGTGTGACGGCCCGAGGGTCCGGTTTCCGGCGTGTGCCGGTGCCGGTCAGGGCTTGCGCGGCGGGGTCTTCTTCTTCGTCGTCGAAGGGCTGCGCGGTGGTACGCGGCGTGCGGCGGTCTTCAGCGGCGCGGCGGCCGCGTCCGATGCCTGCGCATCGTTCGCCGCGGTCGCACCGGCCCGGCTCGGCCGCGGCTCGCGCGGCGCGAACTCGAAGCCGACCTTGCCGTCCGGCTGGCGCACCAGGAACGCCTTGAACTTGCGTCCGTTGCGGTTGCTGACAAACCCCGCCAGCAGGTCGGTGCGCCCGTCGGCCAGCAGTTTCGTCATCTGCGCCGGCGCGATCTCCTGCTGCAGGATGACCTTGCCGCTCTTGAACGTGCAGGTGCGCTTCGGGGTGTTCTCGCACAGGTAGTTCATGCCGTGCTCGAACACGCGCCCCTGGCAGATCGGGCAGGTGCCCAGCGGCGTGCGGTCGCCGAAGTCGATCTCCTCGGGCGGCGCGTCCTCCGCGTTGTCCTGTCCGAAATCGAACTCGAGCTTGAGGTTGTCGTTCTCGGCATCGGCGACGATGCGCAGCACCGCCGCGAACGGACGGCCCATCTTCGAGCGGAATCCCTGCAGCGGACCGATCTCGCGGGCCGCGAGCAGCTGCTCGACCTCGTCGAGTTCGAACTGGCGCCCGCCCGGTGCCTTGGTCATCGAGAACGTGCACTGCGAGCACGAGAAGCGCCGGTAGTTCTCCTTCACCACGCCGCCGCAGTGCGGGCACGGCGTCGCGAGCGTCGCGTAGTCGCCCGGGATGGTGTCGTCCTCGTACTCCTTCGCGCGGCGCACGATCGTGCGCGTCATCTCGGCGATCTCGCGCATGAACGCGTCGCGCGTCAGGCCGCCGCGCTCGATCTGGCCGAGCTTGTATTCCCACTCGCCCGTGAGCTCCGGCTGGGTGAGCTCGCTCACGCCCAGGCCGTGCAGCAGGGTCATCAGCTGGAACGCCTTCGCGGTCGGCACCAGGTCGCGACCGTCGCGCACCATGTACTTCTCGTTGAGCAGGCCTTCGATGATCGCCGCGCGCGTGGCCGGTGTGCCGAGCCCGCGCTGGGCCATTGCCTCGCGCAGCTCGTCGTCCTCGACCAGCTTGCCGGCGCCTTCCATCGCCGACAGCAGCGTCGCTTCGTTGAAGCGCGCGGGCGGGCGCGTGACCAGCGTGACGGCATCGACCGGATCGGCGAGCGGACGCTCGCCGGGGCGCACCGCGACAAGCTCGGCATCGTCGCCGGCGCTCTCCTTGCCGTAGACCGCGAGCCAGCCCGGCTGCTCGAGCACCTTGCCCTCGGTGCGGAAGCGGTGCTCCGCCACCGTGGTGATGCGCGTCGTGATGCGGTACTCCGCCGCCGGGTGGAATGCCGCGAGGAAGCGGCGCACGACGAGGTCGTAGAGCTTCTGCTGCAGCTCGCCCAGCGCCTTCGGCGCTTCCGCGGTCGGGATGATCGCGAAGTGGTCGCTGATCTTCGTGTTGTCGAAGATGCGTTTGTTGGGTCGCACCCAGCCCTGCTTCGCGACATTGCGCGCGAACGGCGCGTAGGCGGTCTGGCCGGCCAGCGCTTCGAGCGTCGCGTTCACGGTGCCGAGGTAGTCCTCGGGCAGATGTTTCGAGTCGGTCCGCGGGTAGGTGAGGACCTTGTGCTTCTCGTAGAGCTCCTGCGCGAGCGACAGCGTGGTGCGCGCCGAGAACCCGAAGCGCCCGTTGGCTTCGCGCTGCAGCGAGGTCAGGTCGAACAGCAGCGGTGGTGCCTGCGTCGACGGCTTCGCCTCCTCGGTGACGTCACCGTGGCGGCCACGACACGCGGCGGCGACGGCATCGGCGCGCGCCCCGTCCCACAGCCGCGTGTCGCGCGTCTCGGCATCGGTCTCGTCGCGCCGGAAGGCGGGGTCGAACCAGCGGCCTTCATAGCTGCCGGCCGCGGCGGAAAAGCGCGCCTTGACCTCGAAGTAGGTGCGCGGCACGAACGCCTTGATGCGCTTCTCGCGGTCGACCACGATCGCCAGCGTCGGCGTCTGCACGCGCCCGACGGTCGTCAGGAAGAACCCGCCGCCTTTGCTGTTGAACGCGGTCATCGCGCGCGTGCCGTTGATGCCGACGATCCAGTCGGCCTCCGAGCGGCTGCGCGCCGCGTCGGCCAGCGGCTGCAGGTCGGCGTCGTCGCGCAGGCGCTCGAAGCCGTCGCGGATCGCGCCGGGGGTCATCGACTGCAGCCACAGGCGCTGGATCGGCTGCTTCGCACCGGCGGCCTGCACGAGGTAGCGGAAGATCAGTTCGCCTTCGCGCCCCGCGTCGCATGCGTTGACGATGCGCACGATGTCCTTGCGGCGGATCAGCTTGGTCAGCAGCTTGAGCCGGTCCTGGCTCTTCTCGATCGGTTGCAACCCGAACTGCTCGGGGATCACCGGCAGGTGCGTGAAGCTCCACTTGCCGCGCTTCGGATCCTCGGGCGCGAAGATCTCGAGCAGGTGGCCGACGGCCGAGCTGACGACGTGCGAGTCGGACTCGAACCAGCCATCCTGCCGGGTGAAGCCGCCGAGCGCGCGCGCGATGTCCTGCGCGACCGACGGTTTCTCCGCGATCACGAGGGTCTTGCCGCCGGGGTCGGCGGACGGGGCGTTCGCGGACGAGCGCGCCGAAGCGGTGCGCGGCGCGGCGGCGCGGCGGGCGGTGGCCATGCGGTCGGGTGGGCTCGGACGGGCGACGACGAAGGGGCCGGATGATAAGCACGCCCCTGCGCGCTTCTTAAACCGTCGGTTACGTGCGAAGGTCGCGGGCGCACGTCGCGCGACCGGCGCGTCACGCGCGGTCTCGCGCCTGCCAGCGGCCGCCGGGCAGGGCCGCGACGCGTCCGTCGAGCTCCAGTTCGAGCAGTCGCGCCGCGAGCGTCGCGGCATCCAGCCCGGTGCGCGCGTGCAGCGTGTCGAGGTCGGCCGGGTCGGTGCCCAGCGCGTCGAGCACCGGGTCGCCCGAGCGCAGCGGCACCGCGCGGTCGCGCGCGGCGGGCGCAGGCGACAGGCCCAGCTCCTCGAGCACATCGGCGGCCGACTCGACCAGCTTCGCGCCCTGCTTGATCAGCAGATGGCAGCCGCGCGACAGCTGCGACAGGATCGAGCCCGGCACCGCGAACACGTCGCGACCCTGCTCGAGCGCGAACCGCGCGGTGGTGAGCGACCCGCTGCGCAGCGCTGCCTCGACCACGAGCACGGCACGCGACAGACCGCTGATGACCCGGTTGCGCTGCACGAAGTGATGCGGCAGGGGTCCGGTGCCCGGCGCGAACTCGGTCAGCAGCAGACCCTCGGTGACGAGCCGACGGGCGAGCGGTCGGTTGCGCGCGGGATACACGCGGTCCGGACCGGTGCCCAGCACCGCGATCGATCCGGCCCGACCCGCCAGCCCGCCGGCGTGCGCGGCAGCGTCGATCCCGAGCGCCAGGCCGCTCACGATGACCAGTCCGGCATCGCTCGCCTGGCGGGCAAAGGTCTCGGCGGTGTCGGTACCCTGCGCCGAGGCGTGACGACTGCCGACGATCGCGAGCGCAGGGTTTTCGAGCAGCTCGAGCCGACCGCGCGCGAACAGCACGGTCGGTGGATCCGCGGTGTCCAGCAGCGCGCGCGGGTAGCGCGCGTCGGCCAGCGTCAGCAGATGGTGGTCGGCGCTGTCGAGCCACGCCAGCGCGGCGTCGATGCGCTCCACGGGAGCGCCGCGTTGCAGCGCGGTGGCGATCGCCGGGCTGACCACTGTCCGCCACGCCGTCGCACCGGCGTCGAGCACCGCGCGCGGCGTGCCGAAACGCCCCAGCAGCCTGCGCAGCGAAGCGTCGCCGACACCGGGGATCAGGGCCACCCGCAGCCAGTCGGCCGCGTCGTCGTCGATCACGGCCCTGCCCGTCGCCCCGATGGCGCGACCGCGCAGCCCCGGCGGCAGCGACCGGTGCGGACGTTCGGCGGGGTCGGCATGGCGACGCGCGGCACGGCAACCGGCATCGGGGGCGCCGGACGGCGGCGTGGGGCGGGGTCGAGCGCGTCGGCGGGATCGCGCCCGGCGCTGTCAGGGCGCGCGGACCGCGTCGCCCAGATTCACCGAGCGCGACGTGTTCATCACCAGCGCGTACGAGACGCGGTCGAACACGCGGAACACGAAGGCGAGACCGTAGCGCTGGTCGGGAGTACGCACCGGCTCCCCCGCCTTCGTCGGGTCGTACTCGGAGTACACCGACCGGATTTCCTTGCGTGCAGGGTCGTTGGACGCCGACGACGGCAGTCGGCGCGGCACCACGTCGCGCCCTTGCCGGTACAGCGCCACCACGTGGCCGATCTCGACCCCGTCGCGTACGCCCCGGTTGAGCACCACGACCTGCTGCTGGCCGATCTCGGAGACCACGTTCTCGGTGGCCGAGATCACGGTGCCGGAGAAGTCACCGCGCACCGCATGCGGCGAATACGACAGGATGTCCGACGGCGGCGCCATCACCAGCCGGTCGCCGACACCGATCTCCTGGCGGGCGCGCAGCACGCGAACCGTGCTCACCTCACCGATCTCGGTGACCCGGGCGTCGCCGAGGTACAGCACCTCGTTGCCGAGCAACTCCTTGGTACCGGGGTCGTACAGCGGCTTGGTGGCGCGGTACACCTGCCACACCGGCGGCGCGTCGGCGTCGATGCCCTTCACGAACGCCGAGTCGCCGGCTCCGACCAGCACCCGGTTTTCCTGTGTGGCAACGACCCGCGGCGAAGCCTCGAAGGTGTCCTTGTCGACGATCAGCGGGCGGTTCAGGAACGGCCCGATCACCGACGACGAGATGCTCGGGATCGCCGCCGACGACACCGGCGCTGTGCGTACCTTCGGCGACAGCTTCACGGTGCTGTTCACGGCGCTGCCGCGGCCGGCCTCGGCCAGCCCGGTGCCTTCCTTGCGCAGGCGCGCGGTGCCGCCGGAGAGGTCGAGGATCAGCACGTCACCGGGATAGATCAGGTGCGGGTTGGCGACCTCGTCCTTGTTCATGCCCCACAGATCGGGCCACTTCCACGGGTTCTGCAGGTAGCGCTTCGAGATGCCCCAGAGCGTGTCGCCCTTGACCACCACGTAGCGGTCCGGGGGGTTGTCCTGCAGCTTGAGGCCCTCATCCTGCTGGGCGAACGCCGCGCGGCCGGGGAGCAGCGAGAACACTGCCGCCGCGAGAATCGCTGTGATCGAATGGCGCATCGAGAGCCCCTGCGCGAGAACGACGGTTTGCCGATACAAGGCGAGGCATTGCATCGCATACCTCGATTTCGCTCTAGATTCTGGCTGTAATCCCTTCAACGAGCAAGCTTTTATGGCGGTTCTACCGATCCTCCAATACCCGGACCCGAGACTGCACCGCAAGGCAGCGCCGGTCACGCGATTCGACGCGGCCCTCGAGCGACTGGCCCGCGACCTGATCGACACGATGCAGGCCGCGCACGGCGTCGGACTGGCTGCCACCCAGGTCGACGTGCACCAGCGCGTGCTGGTCGCCGACGCGTCCGAGACCCACGACCAGCCGGTCGTGTACGTGAACCCGGTGATCGTCGCCGGCGAGGGGGATTCGACGCTCGAGGAAGGCTGTCTCTCGGTGCCGGGCATCTATGACCGCGTCGCGCGCCACGAACGCGTCCGGGTGCGCGCGCAGGATGTGCACGGCGCGTTCTTCGAGGTCGACGCCGACGGCCTGCTGTCGGTGTGCCTGCAGCACGAAATGGATCATCTCGACGGCCGTGTGTTCGTCGAGTACCTGTCGCGGCTCAAGCAGACGCGCATCGCCGCCAAGCTGCGCAAGCAGCAGAAGCGCACCGGCTGATCCTGGTGCGGCTTGCCTTCGCCGGGACGCCGCGGTTCGCGGCGGTCGCGCTCGAGCGCCTGCTCGCGTCGCCGCATCCGGTCGTCGCGGTCTGGACCCAACCCGACCGACCCGCGGGCCGCGGCCTGCAGCCGCTCGCGAGCGACGTGAAGCGCGTCGCGCTGGCGGCCGGTCTGCCGGTGCACCAGCCCGAGACCCTGAAGGACGCCGCGGCGCCGTCGGCGTTCGCGGCGACCGGCGCCGATGTGCTGGTGGTCGCGGCCTACGGCCTGCTGCTGCCGCCCGCCGTGCTCGCCGCCTTCCCCGGCGGCGCCCTCAACATCCACGCATCGCTGCTGCCGCGCTGGCGCGGCGCGGCGCCGATCGTCCGGGCGATCGAGGCCGGCGATGCCGAGTCCGGGGTGTGCATCATGCGGATGGAGGCCGGTCTCGACACCGGTCCGGTGTACGCCCGCGCGCCGACGCCGATCGCATCCGACGACACGGCCGGCACGCTGCACGACCGGCTCGCCAGCCTCGGCGCCGAGCTGCTCGTCGACACGCTCGACGGCCTCGAACGCGCACCATGGACGCCGACGCCGCAACCGGTCGACGGGGTCACGTACGCCCGCAAGATCGGACGCGCCGACGCCGCTGTGGACTGGACCCGGCCGGCCCGCGATCTCGACCGGCAGATCCGGGCGTTCGATCCCGTGCCTGGCGCGCACGCGATCCTCGACGGTGCGCCGCTGAAGATCTGGAGCGCGCGCATCGTCGCCGCGACCACGTCGGCGCCGCCCGGGACGATCGTCGCCGTCGATGCCGACGCCGTGCAGGTCGCGTGCGGCGACGGCAGCGTCCTCGGTCTTCGGGTGCTGCAGCGGGCCGGCGCGCGCCGCCTCGCGGCCGCCGACTGGCTGCGCGGCAATCCTGTCGCCCCGGGCTGGAGGCTGGACCCGGGCGCGCGTTGAACGCCACCCAGCAAGCCGCGGCCCGCGACGTCGCCGAGGTGCTCGCAGGGCGCCGAGCGGCCGCGCGGTCCGGCGCCGCGGCCGCCGGCATCGACCCGGCGATGCACACCGACCTCGTCGCCGGGACGCTGCGCCAGCTCGGGCCGCTGCGCGCGGTGCTCGACCAGCTCGCGCGCCGCGGGCGTCCCGAGCGGCTGCTCGAAGCCGTGCTGCTCGTGGGCCTGTACCAGCTGCGCGCCACGCGCGCCGCACCGCACGCGGTCGTCGGGTTCGCCGTCGAGGCCACCCGGGGGCTCGGATTTGCCCACGCCGCCGGCTTCGTCAACGCGACCCTGCGGCGTTACCTGCGCGAGCGCGACGCGCTCGAGGCCGCGATGCCGGCCACGGCGCAGGCGCGCTGGTCGCACCCGGCCTGGTGGGTCGCGAGACTCGAAGCCGAGCTCGGGGAGGCGCGTGCGGCGGGCGTGCTCGCCGAAGGCAACCGCCATCCGCCGATGACCGTGCGCGTGAACGTGCGCCGCGGCGACGTCGCGACCG
This sequence comes from Burkholderiales bacterium, assembly GCA_025459035.1. GTDB lineage: Bacteria > Pseudomonadota > Gammaproteobacteria > Burkholderiales. The sequence goes on along the minus strand of JALORJ010000016.1, from coordinate 6,406 downwards.
CGCGGGCAGCGCTCGACGCGGCCGGCCACGGCCATGACGTGACCGGGCCGACGGCGCTGCGCCTGCACCGGCCGGTCCCGACGCGGACGTTGCCGGGCTGGGCCGAGGGGCGCCTGTCGGTGCAGGACCGCGGCGCGCAGTACGCGGCCGAGCTTCTGGATGCGCAGGCGGGCGATCGCGTGCTCGACGCGTGCGCCGCACCCGGCGGCAAGGCGATGCACCTGCTCGAGCGTGCCGACATCGCGCTGACGGCGCTCGACCACGATGCCGAGCGGCTGCGGCAGGTCGCCGAACAGGGCCACCGCCTCGGCCTCGCGCCGCACTGCATCGCCGCCGACGCGACCGACCCCGGCCGCTGGTGGGACGGCCGGGCCTTCGACCGCATCCTGCTCGACGCGCCGTGCAGCGCCTCGGGGATCGTGCGCCGTCATCCCGACGCGAAGTGGCTGCGGCGCGAATCCGACCTCGCGCAGTTCGCGCAGCAGCAGGGCGCGCTGCTCGACGCGCTGTGGGGGTTGCTGAAACCCGGTGGTACCTTCCTCTACGCGACGTGCTCGGTGTTCGACGCCGAGAACGCGCATGTGGTGCAGGCCTTCACGGCCCGACACGCCGACGCGCGCCGCGCCGCGATGCCCTGCCTGCCGGCGCCCGACGGCCGGCTTCTTCCCACCGCGGAGCACGACGGTTTCTTCTACGCCCTCCTGCATCGCCTGCCATCCGCGCCGCCCGGCGACTGAGCGGCTCGCGAGGCTCGTCGCGTGGTGCGTGCTCGCGGTCACGCTGGCGACCGCGTGGATGGCGCGCGCAGCCGACCCGTCGATCCAGACGCGCGCGGCCGAGATCGTCATCAACGACGAGGGCGTGCTGCTCGACACCGCGTTCGACGTCGAGCTCGGGCCGACGCTCGAGGACGCGCTGCAGCGTGGCGTCGCGCTCGACTTCGTGCTCGAGTTCTCGCTCACGCACGCGCGCTGGTGGACGTTCGGCCTGTGGGACCGGACGGTGCACGCGTTCGAGCTGCGCCAGCGCCTGTCGTGGAACGCGCTGACGCGGCAGTACCGTCTGTCCGGCGAGACCGGCCCGCGCCAGTTCGACTCCCTGGCCGAGGCCACCGCGCAGCTCGGCCGTATCCGCGGCCGCCGTCTGATGGGGCGCGAGGACCTCGAGGCCGAGCGCCCGCACACGGCCGCCGTGCGGCTGCAGCTCGACACGTCGCTGCTGCCCAAGCCGTTCCAGATCACCGCTCTCGGCTCGAAGCGCTGGAACCTCGCGTCCGACGAATTCCTCTGGACCGTGCGCCGATGAGCGCGCCACCGGACGTCGTCGCTCCCGTGCCGTCGCTGTTCGGGTCGCGCCTGTCGCGCATGCTGGTGGTCGTCGCGGTGCTGGCCGGCATCGTCCTTCTGGTGCTGCTCACCACCGCGAGCAGCAACACGACGCTGTTCGCGCAGGGACTGCGCGGTCTGCTCGGCGCCGGGGTCGTGGTCGTGGTGCTGCTGATCCTCGTGACCGCGCGCCAGCTGCTCGCGATCCGGCGTCGGCTGCGCAACCGCACCTTCGGCTCGCGCCTCACGCTGCGCCTGACCACGCTGTTCACGGTGGTCGCCGTGCTTCCGGGCGTGCTGGTCTACGCCGTGTCGGTCCAGTTCCTCGGCCGGTCGATCGACGGCTGGTTCGACGTGCGCGTCGAGAAGGCGCTCGACGGCGGGCTCGCGCTGGGTCGCGACATCCTCGACACGCTGCTGGCCGATCTGCGCGTGAAAGCCGACGCGATGGCGCTCACGCTGTCCGATCGCAGCCCGGCGCAGCGCCGCGCCAAGATCGGTGCGCTGCGCGACGATCACCAGCGGTCCCGACGGGCGCCTGCTGCTGCGGGTCGTGGTGCCGGTCAACACGGTCGGCGGCGGGCTCGAGGTGCTGCAGGTGGTGCAGCACGTGCCCGAGTCGGTCGCGCACAACGCCGAGGCCGTGCGCGCGGCGCATGCCGACTACGACGAACTGGCGCTGTCGCGGGTCGGGCTCAAGCGCCTGTTCGGGCTCACCCTGACCCTCGCGCTGCTGCTGGCGCTGCTGTCGGCGGTGCTGCTGGCGCTCTACTTCAGCCAGACCCTGTCGGCGCCGCTGGGCGCGCTGGCCGAGGGCACGCGTGCCGTCGCGCAGGGCGACTACAGCCGGCGCATGCAGGTGCGCAGCTACGACGAGCTGGGCGTGCTCACGCAGTCGTTCAACGCGATGACACGCGAACTCGACACCGCCCGGCGCGAGACCGAGCGCTCGCAGGCCGCGGTGGAGGCGGCGCGCGCGTCGCTCGAGAGCATCCTCGCCAACCTGTCGGCCGGCGTGATCGCGCTCGACTCCGCGGGCCGTCTGGTGACGGCCAACCCCGGCGCCGAGCGCATCCTGGGCGTGCCGCTCGCGCCGTTCGTCGGTCGGGCTGTCGCCGACTGGGCCGGCGTGCGCCCGGCGATGGCGGCGCTGGCCGGACCGCTCGCCGACGCGCTGGCCGCGCCGGCCGACCGCGACTGGCAGCGCGAGCTCGCGTTCCCGGCCGAGCGCGGCGAGCTCACGCTGCTCGTGCACGTGTCGCGCATCACCGGCGCTCCGGACGAGGGCTTCGTCGTCGTGTTCGACGACCTCACGCACCTGCTGCACGCACAGCGTCAGGCGGCGTGGGGCGAGGTCGCACGCCGCCTCGCGCACGAGATCAAGAACCCGCTGACGCCGATCCAGCTGTCGGCCGAGCGGCTGCAGGCGCGGCTGCATCCGAAGCTCGACGCCACCGAGGCCGATCTGCTGACGCGGCTCACGCAGACGATCGTCAACCAGGTGTCCGCGCTGGCCGTGCGCTCGTGCGCGAGGTGCTGACGCTGTACGACGCGCATGGCCTCGGTCTGCGGGTGGCGGTCGACGACACGCTGCCCGACATCGCCGGCGACGCGGTCAAGCTGCGTCAGGTCATCCACAACCTCGTGCGCAACGCCGCCGACGCCGTCGCCGGCGTGTCGCTGCCGCGCGTGCACGTGAGCCTCGAGCGCGCCGACGGCGCGCGCGTCGCGCTGCGGGTGTCGGACAACGGCGCGGGTTTCCCGCGCGAGTTCCTCGGGCGCGCGCCGGAGCCCTACATGACCACCAAGGCGCGCGGCACCGGCCTCGGGCTGTCGATCGTGCGCAAGATCGTCGAGGAGCACGGCGGCGCGATGCATCTCGAGAACCTCGCCACCGGCGGTGCGCGCGTCAGCGTGCTGCTGCCGCCGGGCGCTGCGGCGCCGGCACCGCGGCGCGCGGTCCCGGCAGCGTCGGAGCAGACCACATGAGTCGCATCCTGGTCGTCGACGACGAGGTCGGCATCCGCGAGCTGCTGTCGGAGATCCTGACCCCGACCTCGTGCTGCTCGACATCTGGATGCCCGACACCGACGGCATCACGCTGCTGAAGGAATGGGCCGCCGGCGGACAGCTCACGATGCCCGTGGTCATGATGTCGGGGCACGGCACGATCGAGACGGCGGTCGAGGCCGTGCGCGTCGGCGCACAGGGGTTCCTCGAGAAGCCCGTCGCGATGCAGAAGCTGCTGGCGACGGTCGGCCGCGCGCTCGCGCAGGGCCCGGCCGTGGCGCCGAAGACCGCGCCGGACCTGTCGCTCGCGATGCTCGGCCGCGCGCCGGTGGTCCGCGACCTGCGCGCCCGTCTCGAGCGTGCGCGCGACCTCGCGCTGCCCGTGCTGCTGCTCGCCGCGCCCGGCAGCGGCGAAGCGTTGTGCGCGCGCTACCTGCACCGCCCGCACACGCCGTGGGTGGCGCTCGACGAGGCCGGCTTCGTCGCCGACGCCGACGGCGCCGCGTTCGCGCGGGCCGCCGAAGGCACGCTCTACCTGCACGACGTCGGTCAGTGGTCCGCCGCGCGTCAGGTCGCGTTGCTGCAGCGCCTCGCGGCGGTCGAGCCGACGGCGCTGCGGCTGGTGTCGACCGCGATGCACGATCTGCCGGAGCGGGTCGCGGCCGGCCAGTTCGACGCGCGCCTGTTCGAGCGCATCGGCGCGATCACGCTACGTGTGCCGCCGCTGTCCGCGCATCCCGAGGACCTGCCCGAGATCGCCGGGCTGGTGCTCGAGCGGCTGGTCGAGGCGCGCGAAGTGCCGCCGCGCTCGCTCGGCACGGCGGCCCTGAACGCGCTGCGGCTGCACCGCTGGCCCGGCAACCTCGTGCAGCTGGAGGCGGCGGTGCGCACCGCCGCGCTCACCGGCGACGGACCCGAGATCGGCCCGCGCGACGTCGCCGCCGCGCTCGAGTCGAGCGGCGGCGCGCCCACGCTCGGCCACGTGCCGCTGGATCTCGCGCTGCGCGAGGCGCGCGACGCGTTCGAGCGCGCGTACTTCGACTGGCACATCGCGCGCGAGGGCCACAACATGAGTCGCGTCGCCGACAAGGTCGGGCTCGAGCGCACGCACCTGTATCGCAAGCTCAAGCAGCTCGGCATCGCGCTGCCGCGACGCCACGAGTCGGCGTCGGGCACCGACTGACGCGGTCGGCGGCGTCCCCGGTACCGGGCCGGCCGCTACACTCGCCGCCCTTCACCGCCTGCTTCGCGACCGCGGCGGCGGCGGTGCTTCGTCCCCCCAAGATCCGACCGGACCTCCGATGCCTGAACGACAGGAGCTCGCGAACGCGCTGCGGGTGCTCGCCATGGACGCCGTGCAACGCGCCAACAGCGGCCATCCCGGCATGCCGATGGGCATGGCCGACATCGCCGAGGCGCTGTGGCGCCATCACCTGAAGCACGATCCGGCCGACCCGCGCTGGCCCGACCGCGACCGCTTCGTGCTGTCGAACGGCCACGGCTCGATGCTGCTCTACGGCCTGCTGCACCTGACCGGCTACGACCTGCCGATCGACGAGCTGGCGCGCTTTCGCCAGCTGCACTCGAAGACGCCGGGTCACCCGGAGGTCGGCGTCGCGCCCGGCATCGAGACCACCACCGGACCGCTCGGTCAGGGCATCGCGAACGCGGTCGGCATGGCACTGGCCGAGCGGCTGCTCGCGCAGACCTTCAACCGCGACGGTCACGTGATCGTCGACCACCGCACGTGGGTGTTCCTGGGCGACGGCTGCCTGATGGAGGGCATCAGCCACGAGGCCTGCGCGCTTGCCGGCACATTGCGGCTGGGCAAGCTGGTCGCGTTCTGGGACGACAACCGCATCTCGATCGACTCGGAGCAGGCGTCGATCGATCACTGGTTCAGCGACGACACGCCGAAGCGGTTCGAGGCGTACGGCTGGCACGTGATCCGCGGGGTCGACGGGCACGACGCCGCGGCGCTGGATGCCGCGATCGCGCAGGCGCGCGCGGTGACCGACCGACCGGTGCTGGTGTGCTGCCGCACGGTCATCGGCAAGGGCGCCCCGAAGAAGGCGAACACCGGCGGCGCGCACGGTGCGCCGCTGGGCGACGCCGAGATCGAGGCCACGCGCGCCGCGCTCGGCTGGCCCCATGCGCCGTTCGAGATCCCGGCGCCGGTGCGCGCGGCCTGGGATGCCCGCGCGGCCGGCGCGATCGCGCGGTCGCGGTGGCAGCAGCGCTTCGACGCCTACGCGCAGGCGTTCCCCGCCGAGGCGGCGGAGTTCCTGCGGCGCACTCGCGGCGCGTTGCCGACCGACTTCGCCGAGCACGCGCGCGCGCTGATCGAAGCCACCGACCGCAAGGCCGCGACCGTGGCGACGCGCAAGGCGTCGCAGAACGCCATCGAGGCGCTGGCCCCGCGCCTGCCGGAACTGCTGGGCGGTTCGGCCGACCTCGCGGGGTCCAACAACACGCTCTGGTCGGGCTCGAAGCCGGTCGTGCCGCAGGCCGCCGGCAACTACGTGTTCTACGGCGTGCGCGAGTTCGGCATGGCAGCGCTGATGAACGGCATCGCGCTGCACGGCGGCTTCGTGCCCTACGGCGGCACCTTCCTCGTGTTCAGCGACTACTCGCGCAACGCGCTGCGGCTCGCGGCGCTGATGCGCCTGCGCGTGATCCACGTGCTCACGCACGACTCGATCGGGCTGGGCGAAGACGGCCCGACGCACCAGCCGGTCGAGCACGCGGCCAGCCTGCGGCTGATCCCGGGGCTCGATGTCTGGCGCCCGTGCGATGCGGTCGAGACCGCGGCGGCCTGGGCGGCTGCACTGGCCCGCGCCGACGGCCCGAGCGCGCTGCTGCTGTCGCGACAGAACCTGCCGCACCAACCGCGGGACCCCGCGGCGGTCGCCGCGATCGCGCGCGGCGGCCACGTCCTGCGCGAGGCCGCCGGCGGCGCGCCGCAGGTGGTGCTGATCGCGACCGGGTCGGAAGTCGCGCTCGCGGTCGAGGCGGCCGGGCAACTCGAAGCCGCCGGCGTCGCGACACGCGTCGTGTCGATGCCCAGCACC
>JALORJ010000015.1 GCA_025459035.1 Burkholderiales bacterium | reverse complement strand
GTCCCGGTCGTCTACACGCTGCTGCGCCGCCGCCCGCCGACGCTCCATCAGCTCGATTCGCGCTTCGAGGCCGAAGCGCGCGGCGCCTGAGAACCCCGGAGTCCGTTGCCCATGTCCGACACGCCGAAGTCCGTCGCCTTCTACGTCACCGGGGTGCTGCTGATCGCGGCTGCCGCCGGTTTCACGTGGAAGTACATGAAGGCGCGCGACGACCACGAAGCCGCGCAGCGCGACGAGAAGGCGAAGGCCGCCGCCGAAGGTCCGTCGCTGCCGGTCGCGAAGGTCCAGCTCGGTGCGCCGATCCGCAAGCTCGTGCTGTCGGGCGAGGCCGTGCCGCTGCGCACGGTCACGCTGTACGCGAAGACCAGCGGCTATCTGACGACGCTCGGCGCCGACATCGGCGATACGGTCAAGGCGGGTCAGGTGCTCGCGACGATCACGTCACCGGAGCTCGACGCGCAGATCGCGACCCTCACCACCGCGCTCGACAACAAGCGCCGCATCCTGCAACGCCAGCGCGAACTGGTGGACCGCGGCTTCATCTCGCGCCAGGCCCTCGACAACGCCGAGAGCGACGTGCGCGTCGCCGAGGCGCAGATCGCGGAGGTGCGCACGCTGACCGGTTACCGCACGCTGCGCGCGCCGTTTGCCGGTGTCGTCACGCAGCGCTACGCGGACGTCGGCGCCCTCGTCACCAACGCGACCTCCAACCAGACGGCAGCCCTGCCGGTGATGACGGTCGCCGACGTGGCGAAGCTCAAGGTCGCGGTGTACGTGGAGCAGGCCGACGCGCCTGCGGCGAAGCCGGGACTCGATGTCGAGATCGTCGATGCCGCGTCGCCGGACCGGCGCCTCGCCGCGAAGATCACGCGGGTCTCGGGCGAGCTCGATGCGCGCACGCGCACGCTGCGCGCCGAGGTCGAGTTCGACAACGCCGACCACCGTTTCGTGTCGGGCAGCTTCGTCAACGTCGCGCTGCTGATCCCGGTCACGCCGACGCTCGAGGTGCCGGCCGGCGCACTGGTCACGCGGGATCGCAAGCCGTACGTCGCCGCGGTCGACGCGACGAAGCACATTCACTACATGCCGATCGTGCTGTCGGGGACGGACGGCCGAACGCTGAAGATCGCCAGCGGGGTCGAAGCCGGCACGCTGGTGGCCATCGCGCCTCCCGCCACGCTGCCGGACGGGGCGAAGATCGATCCGCAGATTCCCCCCGCGCCGCCCGCCGCCGTGCCACCGTCCGGTGCGCCGGCGGCGACGTCGGCACCGGCAGCGGCGCCGACCGCGACGTCCACGCCGGTGAGTCGGCCGTGATGAGCACGCTGCACGACACCAGCGGCGCGCTGGCCGCGCGCGCGCACCACGACCTCGGCGGCCAGCCTGCGGGTCGCGTCGTCCCGAGCGAACACCACTACGCCGGCTGGGAGAAGCGCGTCGACGCGCTGATGGTGCTGCTGTCGTCGCGCGGCCTGCTGAAGGTCGACGAGCTGCGCCGGAACATCGAGGCGCTGGGTGCCACGGCCTACGACCGCATGGGCTACTACGAGCGCTGGATGCACGCGATCACGCAGGTGCTGCTGCAGCGGGGCGTGATCGACATCGACGCACTCGGTCGCGCGATGGCCGGTGACGGCATGCCCGCCGCGCCGACGGGCGAGCGCCCGCTGCGGGTGTTCGCGCCCGCACGGCCGGCGGCGGCCGAGCCTGCGGCCGCGCGGTTCGCGCCCGGTGACCGCGTTCGCGTGCGCGACACGCATCCGCCCGGCCACGTGCGCACGCCCTTCTACACCCGGGGACGCATCGGGGTCGTCGAGCGCATCGGCGGCGCGTACGCCAACCCGGAGGAGCTCGCGTACGGCCGTGACGGTCTGCCGGCGCGCGCGCTGTACCGCGTTCGGTTCGCGCAGCGGGACCTGTGGCCCGACTACGCCGGCCCGGCCGACGACTCGCTCGACGTCGAGCTCTACGAGCACTGGCTGGAACCGGCCGCCTGAACCGCGCGGCGGCGCGGCCGGACCGCACCGGATCGCCCGACCCGTCCTGAACGGAGCACGCATCGATGGACACGAACGATCGCGACGACCGGCCGAGCAGCTGGTACCACCTGATGGAGACATCGGTGCGCGAGCTGCTGATCGCGCAGGGCATCGTCGACGCGGCGTCGATCGACGCGCAGGTGGCCGACATGGATGCGCGCACGCCCGCGCGCGGCGCCGCGGTCGTCGCACGAGCGTGGACCGACCCGCCGTACAAGGCGCTGCTGCTTGCCGACGGCAACGCCGCCCTCGAGGCGATCGGTCTCGATCGCGGCCCGTACAAGCTGGTCGTCGTCGAGAACACCGAGCGCGTGCACAACGTGATCGTGTGCACGCTGTGCTCGTGCTACCCGCGCTGGCTGCTGGGTCTGCCGCCTGACTGGTACAAGAGCCACGCGTATCGCGCACGGACCGTGAGCGAACCGCGCGCGGTCCTTGCCGAGTTCGGCTGCCCGGTGCCGGACGACGTCGCGGTGCGCGTGCACGACTCGACCGCCGACATGCGCTATCTCGTGCTGCCAGCGCGGCCGGCCGGCACCGACGGGCTCGACGCCGCGGCGCTCGCCGCACTGGTCACGCGCGACAGCATGGTCGGCACCGGGCGCCCGCACGCGCCGACGCGCTGAGCGGCGACGGTTCGCGACCACCGGCCCCGGCGCAGCGCCTGCGTTGCCCCGCGCCGCGGGCGTCGCGTAGCCTCGCGCGTCGCCTTTCGTCCTGCCGGGTCCCGCATGCTGCCGCTGTCCGGAATCACCGTGGTGTCGATGGAACAGGCGGTCGCCGCGCCGTTCGCGACGCGCCAGCTCGCCGACCTGGGCGCGCGCGTGATCAAGATCGAGCGCCCGGGCGCCGGCGACTTCGCACGCGGCTACGACCGCACGGTGCACGGCCAGTCGTCGCACTTCGTCTGGCTGAACCGCTCGAAGGAAAGCCTGACGCTCGACGTGAAGCATCCCGACGCGGCGGCCGTGCTCGACCGGCTGCTCGCGCAGGCCGACGTGTTCATCCAGAACCTCGTTCCCGGGGCCGCTGCCCGGCTGGGCCTCGGCGGCGACGCGCTCCTCGCGAAGCATCCGCGTCTCATCGTCGGCAACATCTCCGGCTACGGTCCCGACGGACCGTACGCGATGAAGAAGGCCTATGACCTGCTGATCCAGTGCGAGTCCGGGGTCGTGTCGATCAGTGGCACACCCGACACACCGTCGAAGTCGGGCATCTCGATCGCCGACATCGCGGCCGGCATGTACGGCTACACCGGCGTGCTCACCGCGCTGTTCCAGCGCACACGCACCGGGCGCGGCACGAGCTTCGACGTGTCGATGCTCGAAGCGCTGGGCGAGTGGATGGGCTACCCGACGTACTTCGCGCACTACGGCGGCAGCGCACCGCCGCGGACGGGCGCCGCGCACGCGACGATCCATCCGTACGGGCCGTTCCCGACCGGCGACGGACGCACCGTGTTCTTCGGCATCCAGAACGAGCGCGAATGGGCCAGCTTCTGCGCCACGGTGCTCGCGCAACCCGATCTCGCGACCGATCCACGCTTCGACAGCAACAGCCATCGCCAGCAGCACCGCGAGGCGCTGACCGCGGTCATCGTCGCCGCCTTCGCGTCCCTGACCGCCGAACAGGCCGTCGCGCGCCTCGATGCCGCGCAGATCGCCAACGCGCGGCTCAACACGATGGACGAGTTCTTCGCGCATCCGCAACTGGCGGCGCGGGATCGGTGGCGCATTGTCGCCACGCCCGGGGGGGAAGTGCAGGCGCTGATTCCGGCGGTCACGATGCGCGATGTCGACGCGCGGATGGACCCCGTGCCGGCGGTCGGGCAGCACACCCGCGCGATCCTCGACGAACTGGGCTTCGACGCGGCGTTCGCGGATCGCCTCGCGCACGACGGCGCGATCTGAGCGACGCCCTGCCGCACCCGCACGCGCGCGACCGGAGAACCCGATGACCGTGAAGGCCGGATGGACCGGGCGCTTCTTCGAGGACTTCGAGGTCGGGGACGTCTACCGACATCCGCTCGGACGCACGATCACGCGCACCGACAACATCTGGCAGACCCTGCTCACCCAGAACACGGCGCCGATCCACTTCGACGCGCACTACTCGGCCCAGACCGAGTTCGGGCAGATGCTGGTCGACTCGACGTTCACGCTCGCGCTCGTCACCGGGCAGAGCGTCACCGACCTCACGCAGAACGTGTTCGCGAACCTGGGCTGGGACGAAGTCCGGCTGCCGGCGCCGGTGTTCGAAGGCGACACGGTCTACTCGCAGTCCGAGGTGCTGGAAGTGCGCGACTCGCGCTCGCGCCCGACGCTCGGCATCGTCACGGTGAAGACCACCGGCTACAAGCAGGACGGCACGGTGGTCATCACGTTCCGGCGGACCTTTCTCGTGTACCGCCGGGGCCACGGCCCGAGCCTGTCGCGTCCCGAGCCGAAGCTCGGGACCTGAAACGACGACGGGGCGGCCCCTCGCGGAGCCGCCCCGTCGGTTCGGCGTGCCGATCGGCGACGCGGTCAGGCGGCGCCTGCGCGCGTACGGCCCCGCAGCGTGAAGCCGACCAGCGCGACCCCTGCCGCCATCAGCGCCCAGGTCGACGGCTCCGGCACCGGGTTGTAGAAGTCGATGAAGAAGCGACCGCCGTTGCGCACATTGGTGTTCGAGCCGAGATTCACGAGCATGAACTCGGCGGTGTAGGTGCCCATCGCGGCACCGCCGTCGACGTAGAACGTCGGCATGAACTCGAAGCTGCGCGAGTCGCCCAGCGTGAACGTGTCGCCGGTGTCGAAGATGTCCATGTCGCCCGTCGTGCCCACCTTCAGGCCGGCCGTGGCACTGACCAGCTTCAGACCGACCGTGACGCCCTGGAACTCGGCCGACCAGCGGTTGCCGCTCGACATGAACGGGTTGACCGGCGCCGGGTTGCCGCTGGGGCTGCCGCCGAGCGCTTCGAGCGTCTGGATCGACGCGACGCCGAGATAGCCGTACTCGCCACCGCTCTGCGCGACCCGCGTGCCCGCCCACATGCCGGTCCCCGGCACGAGCTGGATCAGATCGTTGTCCGGCACCACCGCGCCGCCGGGACCGCTGTACGTGTAGGTCTCGGGAATGCGGTTGTTCGCGTTGGTGTCGAGCACCGTGCCCGGCGCCGGACCGGTCAGGCTGTACGACCCGATGCTGTGGAAGTGATCACCGTGGTCGAACAGGAAAGTCAGGCGGTTCGCGTTCGGATTGGCGAGGCCGTTGTAGACACCACCGACGTTGAACAGACGGGTATCGACGGCGACGTAGTAGCCGATGCCTTCGGAAAAGCGGATGCCGGTGGCGGCCTGCGCGGCCACGCTGGTGAGCGACACGGCGGCAAGTGCAACTGCGAGGAGATGCTTTTTCATGGAAAGTCCCGGGATTGGCACAGGGGAACCGCTTGGAGGATGACGGCGGCGCCGCGGTCGCGACGCCGCCGGTACTGCGCTGCTCGACGGATCAGACGGCGACAGGGCGACTGCGGCGCCGCGCGCCGACCGCGACAAGCGCCAGGCCGGCGCCCATCAGCGCCCAGGTCCCGGGTTCCGGAACCATCAGCGCGCCGACCGCGCCTTCGAAGGCCTCGTGCTCCATGCCGTTGTTGAACACGATCAGGAAGCGGTCCGACATCTCGGCGGCGCCGTGGTCGATCGCGGCGGTGATCGCGTAGGCGCCGATCGCCGGCGTGCCGCCGACCATGTCCTCGAGGAAGAAGGTGATGTGCGAGTGGAACGAGCCGTCGCCCAGTGGCAGGCCGATCGGGCCCTCGGTGCCGGTCACGCCGTCCTTGTCGAACGCGAGGCTGATGAACGTGTTGCGTCCGGCACGGCGTTCGGCGACGAGGGTCTCGCCGTCCAGGCCGACCTGGCCCCACGAGGTACCGTTCCAGAACGACAGCGACCCGAAGGCCCGGAACAGCACGGACTGACCCAGCGGCAGCACGTCCGTCTCGCCTTCCAGCGTGGCAAAACCGGGATTGCCGGTCGACGGAGACTCCGTCCCCGGAAAGTCGAAGTCGGTCTCGAAGATCTTCAAGCCCGTGTACGAGACGGGCTTCTCGTTCTCGGGGTCGACGACGAGGCGACCGCCGTCGAGGGTGAACTCGATGTCCGAGTGACCGGAATGGTCGTGGTCGTCGGCCGCGAACACCGGTGCGGACAGCGACAGCGAAGCGGCGGCGAATGCGGCCGCGATCAGCGAAGTTCGAAACATGGCGCGAGGACTCCTGAGAGACGACGAACCGCGCCCTGCGGTGGTTCACCGGGGCACGGAGGTTTCGGGCGACGTTGCCGGTCCGGCACGACCGTGGAGCCGCATCGCCACTGCGTCGACCGGTTCGTCCGCCGCGCGCGACCGGGGTCGCGCCACGTTGGAGAGCCGCTGTCCGCAGCGATCGTGCAACTCCTTTGCAACTGGTCCGGAGGGTAGCGTCGGGGTCGGACAGCCGTCAACGCCTGTTGCCATGCAATTGCATGCTTCGTGATACTTCGCCGGTCCGCGGGGTGGCCGCATCCGGCCGGGCGCCTCACTCCTGCCGACCGTCTCGTGCCGATCGCTCCACGTCTTCCCCTCTGCCCGGTCCGATCTCGCCGCCGGTCCGCTCCCCGATCGATCGGGCTCGCTGCCTTGCTCTGCGGCGCCGCTGTCGCGCATCCCGCGCTCGCCCAGCAGCCCGTGAACCGCGAGGCACGTCCCCAGGTGGCCGAGACGGTGGCGCCCGAAGTGCGGGTACGCAGCCAGCGCCCGAGCGAAGACCCCACCGGCCGCGCGGAAGCGACCGTGACGCGCAGCGACCTGCGGCGACGCAGCGTCGACACCATCGGTGCGGCGCTCGAGCAGACTCTCGGCGTGCACAACAGCTCCTTCGGCCCCGGCGTGGGCCTGCCGGTCATCCGCGGCCTGAGCGGCGCGCGCGTCAAGGTGCTGGTCGGCGGCCTCGGCAGCCACGACGCCTCGACCACCAGCCCCGACCACGTCGTCGCCGCCGAACCGATCACCGCGGACCGCATCCGCGTCGTGCGCGGTCCGGCGACCGTGCGCTACGGCAGCGGCGCGATCGGCGGCGCGGTCGAGGTCGAGGACGGGCGTATCCCGCAAGCCCGCACGCGCCGCCCGCTGACCGGTGCGGTCGAGGGGCGCTATGCGTCCAACGGCGCGAACCGCGTCGGCAGCGTGCGCCTCGACGGCACCGCGGGGCCGCTGGTGCTGCACGTCGACGGCTGGCAGCGGCAGCGCAACAACCTCGGCATCTCCGGACGTCCGATCGACGAAGCGGCGATCCGTCAGCAGTTCGGGCTGCGGGCGCGCGAGAACCCGGAAGGCTTCGTACCCAACAGCGACAGCGATGCCGCCGGTGCGGCCGCGGGCGCATCGCTCGTCGGTGACCGCGGCTTCGTCGGGCTGTCGTTCGGCTCGATGCGCAACAACTACGGCATCCCCGGCGGTGCACACACGCACTCGCACGGTGGCGTGCAGCCGGTGAACGAGACCGACAACGTGCGCATCGACATGGCGCAGTCGCGGGTCGACACCCATGCCCGGCTGGCGCAGACCCCGTGGACGTGGCTCGATCAGGTCGAGTTCAAGGCGGGCCAGGTCGACTACCGCCACGACGAGGTCGACTCCGGCTTCGTGGCGACGCGTTTCCTCAACCGCGCCTTCGAGACGCGCACCGAGGCGGCGCTTCGCGCCGGCGACCATCTGACGACTGCCGTGGGCTTCCACACGCTGCAGCGCAAGTTCTCGGCCCTCGGCGCGGAGGCCTTCGTGCCCGAGTCCGACATCGCGTCGCGCGGCGTGTACGCGATCCCGCGGCTGGAGTTCGGCCGCTTCTCGGTCGAGGCCGCAGTGCGTCAGGAATGGCAGCACATCGCGGCGCAGCCGCGCCTCGACAGCTTCGGCATCCTCACCGAGTTCCCGGTGACGCAGTACCGGCCCGCGAGCGGCGGCGTCTCGGCCACGTGGCAGCACGACGCCCGCAACGCGCTCACCGTCGGCTGGACACGCGCGGAGCGTGCCCCGGACGTGCAGGAGCTCTACTCCCTCGGCCCGCACCTCGCGACGCGCACGTACGACTTCGGCAATCCCGACCTGCGCACCGAGCGTCTGACCGGACCGGAGGCTGGTGTACGGCTCGGGTGGGGGCCGTTCGACTGGAGCGGCAACGCATACCGCTACGACGCGCAGCGCTACATCTTCCAGCGCACGTCGCGGCTGTTCTACGACACCGAGGCCCAGGTGTTCCGCGTGCGCTGTGCACGGGTCGAGCGCTGCCTGCAGGTGACCGAATACCAGCAACAGGACGTCGACCTGCGCGGCTTCGAGACGCAGCTGGCGATCCAGCTGCCGCGCGTGAACCGCACGCTGTCGCGCGTGACGCTGTTCGCCGACTACGTGAACGCGCAGTTCGCGGACGGATCGGGCGATGTGCCGCGGATGCCACCACGCCGCCACGGCTTCGAATTGCAGGTGGTGCCCGGGAACTGGTCAGCTCGACTGCGGGTGACGCAGGTTGCGCCGCAGTTGCGGCCCGGCCTGCGCGAGACGCCGACCGCGGGCTACACGATGGTGAACCTGTCGCTCGACTGGCGCGTGCGGCTGGACGCCGAAGGCCGCGAGACGATTCTCTACTTCAACGGCAACAACCTGCTCGACCAGCAGGTGCGCAACGCCACGTCGTTCATCCGCAACTTCTCGCCCGAGGCCGGCCGCAGCTTCGAGGTCGGCCTGCGGGCGACGTTCTGACGCCGCCGCGGCGGCGGGCTGCGCGAACCGCGGGAATCAGCGTCGACCCGCGCGGCGCATCCGCGCGGACACGAGCGCCGCGAGGCCGGCCGCGAACGCTGCCCACGTCGCCGGTTCCGGCACCGACGGCAGCGGATCGACGACGATCGGATCGACCACCGCGGGGCGCACCACCAGCGAGCGGATCGCGTCGCGGTAGCGGTCGTTCGAGAGTCCGTGGTTCAGCACCACCAGAAACGGATCGGACTCGACGTACTTCGGCGCGCCGCCGACCAGCGCCCGCGACCACAGCGACAGCGTCATCGCGTAGGCGCCGTTCGCGGGGTCGAAACGTCCGTCCGTGTCGAGCAGCTCGAAGTCGAGGTGCGAGTGGAACGCACCCGCGGCACTCGCGACCCCGACCATCGCGGTCGGCGTGTTGAGCACGCCGTCGCGGGTGAAGCGGGTGCCGTCCATGTACGGGGCGCACGCCGCGCCGTCGGGGTTGCGACGGCACGTCGTCGCGAGCTCGGGTGGCAGTCCGCCATACAGCGCGATGGTCTCGCCCCCGATCGGGGCCTCCCACCCGGCGTCGGGTGTCCACAGATCGAGCGCGCCATGCGCGCGGTAGAAGAGTTGCTCGGCCGCCGAGAACTGGCCGGCAAAGGCCTGGAAGCCGGGGTTGTCGGTCCCGATCAGCGTGCTGCCGCCGAAGTCGAGTTCCACGTTCATCTTGCCCGGGTACACGTTGCGACCGGTCTGCCAGGTGACCAGCGCGTCGACGCCGGTCACGTAGTAGCTCGTGTCGCCGTTGAAGCCGAGGGTGATCTTCGACCCGGCAACGGGCCCGTTCGAGGTCGTCAGCTTGACGTCGAGGTGTCCTGCGCCCGACATCCCCGGGCCGAGGCCGGTGCCGGCCGCCTGCGCGCCGAGCGCCCAGGTGACCGAAAGGGCGAGGACGATCGGAGCGAACAGACGGGGGCGAACGGGCATGACGGGCACCAGGGGCAAAGCGTCGATCTCCGGATTGTGCGTGCCGGCGCGCCGCTGGAGCAAGTTGGTTGCACGGATGTGTCCAACCGGACGGCGCGCGCCTGTCAGCCGCGCGTTGTGCGCCCCCAGGCGACTGCGGCCAGGCCCGCCATCGCGACGAAATGAAGCAGCGCCCATTCCGCGATCGACAGCCCGAGGAAGCGCCACTTCACCTCGGCGCAGTCACCGGAACCGCGGAAGATCATCGGCAGCGCCTGAGTGAGCGGATTGGCATCGAGGATGAATTCCAGCCCCGGGCCGCATTCCGCGAGGAGCGGCGGATGGTGCTGCAGCCACGACTGGCGCGCCGCGACCCCCGCGCCGGCAAGCGCGATCACCAGCGCGAGCGCGGCGACGATGCGGGTACCGACCGATGCGCGTCGCGCCGCGACCGCGGTGCCCGCCAGCGCCACGACCCCGATCGCCATGAACGCGTAGCGCTGCAGGATGCACAACGGACACGGCTCCTGCCCGTCGGCGTGCTGCAGCCACAGCGCGTAGCCGATCAGCCCCGCGCACCACGCGAACAGCCCCGCGAACAGCACGCGCGGCGAGGGCATGCGCGCCACCGCGGGCATCAGACGGCCGCGAGACCGCGTTCGAGATCGCGCCAGAGATCGTCGACCGCCTCGACCCCCACCGACACGCGGACCAGGTTGTCGGTGATGCCGAGCTGCGCGCGGCGATCCGCCGGCAGCGAACCGTGACTCATCGTCACCGGATGGCTGATCAGACTCTCGACGCCGCCGAGCGACTCGGCCAGCGTGAACAGCTCGAGCTTCGAGAAGAAGCGTCGCGTGGCCTCCATGTCGCCGGCCAGCCAAGCCGTCAGCATGCCGCCTCCCGCGCGCATCTGGCGCATCGCGAGCGCGTGCTGGGGATGCGCCGCGAGCCCCGGGTAGCGCACGCGCGCGACCTTCGGATGCTTCTCGAGCCGGCGCGCGAGCTCGAGCGCGTTGCCGCAGTGGCGCTCCATGCGCAGCGGCAGCGTCTTCAGGCCGCGCAGCGCGAGGAAGGCGCTGAACGGATCCATGATCGAGCCGACCGCGTTCTGCAGGAAGTCGAAGCGCTCGACCAGCGCCGGCACGTCACCGGTCACGACGACGCCGCCGATGACGTCCGAGTGCCCGCCGAGGTACTTGGTGACCGAGTGCAGCGTGATGTCGATCCCGGCCTCGAGCGGGCGCTGCACCCACGGGCTCGCGAAGGTGTTGTCGCAGACCGTCAGCAGCCCGCGCGCCTTCGCGATGCGCGCCACCGCCGCGAGATCGGTCAGCTTGAGCTGCGGGTTCGACGGTGTCTCGATCCAGATCATCTTCGTGTCGGGCGTGCATGCCGCCGCGATCGCGTCGATGTCGGTCGGATCGACGAACGTCGTGCGCAGTCCCTGCGAATGGCTGCGCACGCGCTCGAACAGGCGCCAGCTGCCGCCGTACGTGTCGTCGATCGACACGAGGTGACTGCCCGCGGGCAGCAGTTCCAGCACGGTCCCCATCGCGGCCAGACCCGACGCGAAGCCCCACGCACGCGCGCCGCTCTCGAGGTCGGCGACCGCGCGCTCGAACGCCATGCGCGTCGGGTTCTGCGTGCGCGCGTACTCGAACCCGGTGTGCTCGCCGGGCGCGAACTGGCGGTAGGTCGACGTCGCGTAGATCGGCGGCATCACCGCGCCGGTGGTCGGGTCCGGCGACTGGCCGGCGTGGATCGCGCGGGTGGCGAAGTCGAGCGGGGTTTCGCGGGCGGACATGGCGGAGGTCTCCGGTGGACGGTGCGATGCGAAGGTCAGAGCGGCGCGTTGCGCCGCAGATGGTTGAGCACGTCGATACGCGTGACGAGGCCGTGGAAGCGGCCCGCATCGACGACGATGGCCACGTGCCCGGCGTCGAAGGTCTCGATGAGCTTCGGCAACGGGGTGTCGAGCGTGACGGTCTCGAGCTTCGTGCTCATCGCGCTCGCGACGGTCGCGTGGAAGCGGTCCGGGCGCCCGGCCGTCGCCATCAGCAGGTCGTACTCGTCCAGCAGCCCGACGACGACGTCGCCGTCCATCACCGGCAGCTGCGAGACGTCGTAGAGCTTCATCCGCTGATAGGCGATCAGCAGCGGGTCGGCCGGCGCGACGGTCACTGTCGCGCCTTCTTCGTGGCGGCGCGAGATCAGGTCGCGCAGGTCGCCGAACTTCGGCCGCTCGATGAACCCCTGGTCGATCATCCACCAGTCGTTGAACACCTTCGACAGGTACTTGTTGCCGCTGTCGCACACGAAGGTGCATACGCGCTTCGGCGTCGTCTGCGCGCGGCAGTACCGCAGCGCGGCGGCGACCAGCGTCCCGGTCGACGAACCGCCGAGCAGGCCTTCCTTGACCAGCAGCTCGCGCGCCGTGTTGCAGCTTTCGGCATCCGGGATCGAGAAGCCGGTGCGCACGCGCGAGAAATCCGCGATCGGCGGGATGAAGTCCTCGCCGATGCCCTCGACGACCCAGCTGCCGGCGGCACCGAACGACCCGGTGCGGATGTAGTCGACGAGCACCGACCCGACCGGATCGGCCAGCACCATCTCGGTCTTCGGCGATTCGCGCCCGAAGTAGCGCGACAGGCCGGTGATGGTGCCGGCGGACCCGACGCCGCAAACCATCGCGTCGAGATCGCCGTCCATCTGGGCGAGGATCTCGGGGCCGGTGCCGGTCTCGTGCGCGTGCGGATTCGCGGGATTGGCGAACTGGTTGATGAACACCGCGCCGGGGGTCTCGCCGGCGATGCGCTCGGCCATGTCCTGGTAGTACTCGGGATGACCCTTGCCGACGTCGCTGCGTGTGAGGCGGACCTCGGCGCCCATCGCACGCAGATGGAAGATCTTCTCGCGCGCCATCTTGTCGGGCACCACGAGGATTAGGCGGTAGCCCTTGGCCGCCGCGACCAGCGCGAGCCCGAGGCCCGTGTTGCCGGCGGTCGCCTCGACCAGCGTGCCGCCCGGCCGCAGCCGGCCGTCGCGCTCGGCCGCCTCGATCATCGAGCGACCGATGCGGTCCTTGATCGAGCCGCCCGGGTTCTGGCACTCCAGCTTCAGGAACAGCCGGCACGGACCGGTGTCGAGGCGGCGGACCTCGACCATCGGGGTGTTGCCGATCAGTTCGAGGACGGTGGAAGCGGGCATGGGCGGATCTCGTGGACAAGGCGGAGGGGTCGGATCATGCGACCGTCGCGCGGCCCGGGTGGTTGCGGACGAAGCGCTCGAAGTCTTCGGGGGGCAGCGGCGCGGCGACGAAGTATCCCTGCGCGATGTCGCAACCGTGCGCCGCGAGGAAGTCGAGCTGCCGGCGCGTCTCGACCCCTTCGGCGACGACCCGCAGCTTCAGGCTGCGCGCGAGCGCGATCACGGCGCGCGTGATCGCGCTGTCGTCGACGTCGTCGGGCAGATCGCGCACGAACGAGCGATCGATCTTCAGCACGTCGACCGGAAAGCGTTTCAGGTACGCGAGCGACGAGTAGCCGGTGCCGAAGTCGTCGATCGCGATACCGATACCCAGCGCGTCGATCGCCTCCAGCACCCGCGCCGTGCGCTCGGGCTGCGTCATCGCGGTGCTCTCGGTGATTTCGAGGTCGAGCTGGTTCGGTGCGAGCCCGCTGCGCTCGAGCGCGTCGGTCACCTGCCCGAGCAGCGCGTCCTGCGCGAACTGCCGTCCGGACAGGTTGACCGCGACCGACAGCGATCCCAGTCCGGCCGCGGCCCATGCGCACGTCTGCCGACACGCCTCGCGCAGCACCCACTGGCCGATCGGCACGATCAGTCCGGTCTCCTCGGCGATCGGGATGAAGCGGTCGGGCGGCACGAGCCCCAGCTCCGGGTGCTGCCAGCGGACCAGGGCTTCCATACCGACGACACGGCCGCGATCCAGCGCGAGCTTGGGCTGGTAGTACAGCCGCAGTTCGCCGCGTTCGACCGAGCGCTTCAGCGATGCCTCCAGCGTCAGCCGCTCGAACGAGTGCACGTTCATCTGCGGCGAGTAGAACTGGAAGTTGTTCTTGCCGGCTTCCTTCGCGCGGTACATCGCGATGTCGGCCGACTTCATCAGCGCGCTGGCGTCGCTGCCGTCGTCGGGAAACGTGGCGATGCCGATGCTGCACGACAGCGGGTACTCGGTGCCGCGCAACACGACCGGCCGGTTGCACTCGTCCAGGAGCTTGCGCGCGACCTCGGTCAGGTCCGCCTCGGTCTCGAACTGCTCGATCAGCACCACGAACTCGTCGCCGCCCTGGCGCGCCACGAAGTCCGCGGCGCGCAGGCTGCCGGCCAGCCGCGCCGAGATCTCGCGCAGCACGTCGTCGCCGGCGTCGTGGCCGAGCGTGTCGTTGATGATCTTGAAGCGGTCGAGGTCGATGAAGAGCACCGCGAGCCGACGTCCGTGGCGCCGCGCGTTCTCGACCGCGCGCACGACCGCCTGCTGGAAGGCCGCGCGATTGGCGAGGCCGGTGAGGTCGTCGTGCTGCGCCAGGAAGCGGATGCGCTCTTCGGCGTCCTTGCGCTCGGTGATGTCGGCCCCGACGCCGCGATAACCGGTGAAGCGCCCGCGCTCGTCGAACAGCGGCAGGCCGCTCACGATGGCCCAGCGCACGCTGTCACCCGCCTGGTAGCGGTAGACGAAGTCGCGGAACGCCTCGCGCTGCGCGAGCTGCGCACGATGCGCGTCCCACTTCGGGTCGTCCAGATCGAGGATCGCCTCGTGCTCCCAGCGCCGTCGACCGAGCGACGCATGCGGGATGCGCTTCGCCGCATCGCCCGGCGGCCCCGACACGAGCGTGAAGCGCAGCGCCTCGTCCTGCTCCCAGAACCAGTCGGAAGACAGCTGCGTGAGGTCGCGAAAGCGCTGCTCGCTCGCCATCAACTGCGCTTCGGCCTGCTTGCGGCTGCTGATGTCGGCCACCCGCACGAGGTAGGCCAGGCGCCCCGGCAGCGCGAGCTTCACCGCGACCATCTCGCCCCAGAAGCGCCGGCCCTTCGCGGTCCGGAACTCGAGGTCTTGGCGCAGGATCTCGCCCCGCTCGAGGCGCTCGAGCCGGGTCGCGAGCTCCGTGCGCGACATCGGATGGCGTAGCAGGGCGTAGCCGGGCCGGCCGAGCACGTGGCCCTTGCCGGGCGCGTCGAACATCTCGACCGCGCGCGGGTTGCAGTCGAACACGACGCCGTCGGCGATGTTGCCGATGAACAGCGCATCGCGTGCACTGTTGAACACCGCGCCGAACACCGCCTCGCTCTCGCGCAACGCGATCTCCGCGGCGCGTCGCTCCGACACGTCGCGGCCGATGCCGCGCCAGCCCACCGCGTTGCCGGAGCCGTCGTGCACCGGCACGCCGCTCAGCAACAGGTGACGCATCGACCCGTCGGGGGCGGCGCGTTCGATCCCGAGGTCGCGGAACGCCGCACCCGCCGGAATCCCCGCCAGCGCCCGCGCGAGCTCGTGCGGCTCGAGACGACTGCGCGGCAGGCTCCACTCGGCGCGTGCCCCGGGCACCGCGACACGCGCGTCGCCGGCGTACGCGTCGCTGCGTTCGAACTCGGGACGGAAGCGGATCGCGCCACCCGCGTCCTGTTCCCAGAACCAGTCCGACGACAGCTCCGCGAGGCGCTGGAACAGCTGCCGCTCGTGCCGCAGCTCGCGCAGCGCGTCGTCGCGGGCGGCCTCCGCCGCGGCGTGCTGCAGCACCGCCGACAGCTGCGCCGCGACATCGGTGGCGGTCGCCAGGATCTCGGGGTCCGGAGGCCCCACCGTCGGCAGGTCGATGCCCAGCACGCCGACGAGGCCGCCGGCGTCGACCAGTGGCGTGTCGATCGACGCGCCGAGACCCGACTCGGCCGCCCACGCATGCAGCGCGGCCACGCGCGGGTCGCGGGTCCAGTCGGCGACGACCACCTGACGCCCGGCGCGCAGCGGCTCGAACCATCCCGGCACCGTCGCGGCGTCGATCGACCCGCCGGCTTCGTCGCGCAGACCGCCCTGCGCGCGGCACCGCTGCGCGCGCAGATGTCCGGCAGCGTCGATCGTCGCCCAGACGATCCGCGCCATCGGATAGCGCGCCGCGAGCACGGCGAGCGTGCGGTCGATCAGCGCGGCGGCATCGGCACCGCGGGCGAGCTCCGCGGCGATGTCGTGGACGAGCGCGAGCCGCGACTCGCGGATCGCGAGCGCGGCGCGCGCCGCTTCCTGTTCGGCCAGCATCCTGCGATTGGCGAAGATGCCACCCGCCGCGATCCATACGAACAGCAGGAAGGCGAGCTCGAC
>JALORJ010000241.1 GCA_025459035.1 Burkholderiales bacterium | reverse complement strand
CCGCGCGGCGACGAAGGTCGCGAGCAGCTCGACGTCGGAGCCCGGCTTGAACCAGCCCGCGCTCGCCTGTGCGCGGGTGAAGCCCTGCAGCGTCACCATGCAGTGCACGACCCGCGACTCGACGTCCTGCACCGCCTGCGCGTCGTCGAACCAGCGCGGCAGCTGTGCGTACGCACCGTCGACCACGCCGGGGCCGAGCCCGAGATCGCAGGCTTCCAGCGTGGCCTGTTTCGGACCCCGCGGCGTCGTCCACAACGCCTCGCCCTGCAGTTCCACCAGTTCGGCCGGGTTGCCGTCGGCCAGCATCTCGCGATAGCGCCGGATCTCGTCCTGCGCGGCATCGGCGGCGCTGCGCGGCGAAGCGGCATCGTCCTGCGCGAGCGCGGCGAGCGCGCCGCCAGCCAGCGCGACCACGGCGACCGCAAGGCCGGCAAGGCGCAGTGACGGACGCTTCACGCGATCGACGTCTCGTCGCTGCGCGACTCGCCCTTCGAGTCGACCCACGTCACGCGCACGGCCTCGCCCTTGGCGCCGCCCTTGAAGCGGAAGGCGAGCCACGGATTGGCCGACACGCCCGGCCCCCACTGCGCCGAAAGCACCGTGCGCCCGGCGTGCTCGACCTTCACCGTCTGGATGAAGTGCGCCGGGATCGGCTCGCCTGCGGCGTTCCTGCGCTGACCGGTCTCCATGATGTGGCTCATCAGCACCTTGACCTCGGTGTGATCGCCCGAGGCCGTGGCGCGGATCTTCATCGGGTTGGGCATGTCAGGACCTGTGACGTGTCCCGGCGCGTTCGAGCGGGCGCATCGGAGGGTGTCGATCAAGGCGCGAAGCGCAGCCGTGGCGGGGACCACGGCGAGCATTCGCAACGCAAAGCGGCGCGCTCCGGGGCGAACGAGCGGACGTGACGGGGCGCTTCACAGGTCCTTACCCCCCGCACCCGCCGAGAGTGACCTTGACTTCCTTGACCGCGAACACGCGACGGCGGCCGTCGTCGACCAGCGCGTAGACGTTCGACGTCTGCGCCATCTTCGCGCGCACCTGGATTTCGGCCAGCGTGCCGTCGGCCAGGTCGTAGACGGCGATCAGCGGCGTCGGGTTCTTCTCGACCAGCAGCGCGATGCGCTTCGTGCCGGGCAGCTTGCTGGTGATGGTGAACGGCACCACCGCGCCGTTCTCGGCGATGTCGGGCGCGAGCAGCACGACGTCGCCCG
This sequence comes from Burkholderiales bacterium, assembly GCA_025459035.1. GTDB lineage: Bacteria > Pseudomonadota > Gammaproteobacteria > Burkholderiales. Next base: position 3,318 of record JALORJ010000241.1, on the reverse strand, counting down.
CGGCCTCGGCCTTGGTGCCGCCGAGGGCTGCCAGAACCTCGTCGAGCTTCTGGCCGTCGAAGGCCGCCTTGTTCCAGCCAGAAGCCGTCTGCGCCGTGGCCTGCGCGGGCCAACCGCCCCACGCCATCAGCGCGGACATCACGCCCGCGGACGACGCGTGGCGCAGCAGGGTTCTTCGGTCCGGCGACATGGTCAGGCGGGGGTCGGATGAGCGATGCGGTCGATGGTAGGCGCCCGCGCAGGCGTCGCAACACCCGCACCGTGTCCGCGGCGGCGCAGGGCGCCATGCCGCGTTTACGCGGCGTTGACACGGCATGTCGCGCCTTTGCCGGCATCGCGTCGCGTGCGTGCCGAGACTGCTTGTGTCGCTTCTGTCATCCGAGCCTCCTGCATGGACATCGTGTGGTCGGCCCTCGGGATCGTGCTGTTCTCGATTCCATGCGGGCTTGTCGTCGTCTTCGACCGTCTCGACCGGCAGCGCCCGACCGGACGACGCAACCCGTGAGCGGTCTGCTCGCGGGCGCGGGCGTCGTGGTCGCGCTCCTGCTGGTGTACCTCGTGGCCGTGCTCTTCGCGCCGGAGAAGTTCTCGTGACCGACGCGGCGACGTTGCAGCTGCTGCTCTATCTGGTCGCACTGGCCGGTCTCGCGTGGCCGTTGTCGCGCATGCTGGCCGCGCTGATCGAGGGGCGCGTCGGCCGGCTCGCGCGGATCGAGACTGCGCTGTGGCGCATCGCCGGGGTCGATCCGGCCGAGTCGATGCCGTGGCCGCGCTACGCGCTGGCGCTGCTGTGCTTCAACGGCCTCGGCGTGGTGGCCGTGTATCTGCTGCAGCGGCTGCAGCCGTGGTTGCCGTTGAACCCGCAGGGATTCGGTGCGGTGACGCCCGACTCCGCGCTGAACACCGCGATCAGCTTCGTCACCAACACCAACTGGCAGGGCTACGCCGGCGAGCAGTCGCTCGGCCACCTCGCGCAGATGCTCGGGCTCGGCGTGCAGAACTTCCTGTCCGCCGCGACCGGGATCGCGGTCGCGTTCGCGCTCGTCCGCGGTCTCGCGCAGCGCGCCACCGGCGTCATCGGCAACGCCTGGGTCGACCTCGTGCGCATCACCCTGTGGCTGCTGCTGCCGCTCGCGTTCGTGTTCGCGGTGGCCCTCGCGGGGCTCGGCGTCGTGCAGACCTTCGCCGGCAGCGTGACGGTGCCGTTCGTCGAGCCACCGATCGTGATGCAGCCGGCGCCCGACGCCACCGCCGCGCCGGTCGCGGTCCCGGTCACGCAGCAGACGCTCGCGCTCGGACCGGTCGCGTCGCAGGAGGCGATCAAGATGCTCGGTACCAACGGCGGGGGATTCTTCAACGCCAACTCGGCGCATCCGTTCGAGAACCCGGGTGCCGCGAGCAACGCGCTGCAGATGCTGTCGATCTTCGTGATCCCGGCGGCGCTGGTGCTCGCGTTCGGTCGGGTCGTGGGTGATCGCAGGCAGGGGCTTGCGGTGCTCGCCGCGATGACCGCGATCTTCGTCGTCGCGGTGGTGGCGACCACCGCCGCCGAACAGGCCGGCAACCCGCAGGTGGCCGCGGCGGGCGTCGACGACCGTGCATCGGCGCTGCAGGCCGGCGGCAACATGGAAGGCAAGGAGACACGCTTCGGCATCGCCGCCACGTCGCTGTTTGCCGCGCTCACGACCGCCGCGTCGTGCGGTGCGGTGATCGGCATGCACGACGCGTTCACGCCGCTGGGCGGCCTCGTGCCGATGTGGCTGATCCAGCTGGGCGAGGTGGTCTTCGGCGGCGTCGGATCGGGTCTGTACGGCATGCTGGTATTCGCGCTGCTCGCCGTGTTCCTCGCCGGTCTGATGGTGGGCCGCACGCCCGAGTATCTGGGCAAGAAGATCGAGACCTTCGAGATGCAGATGGTGTCGGTCGCGATCCTCGTGACACCGCTGCTGGTGCTGTTCGCGACCGCGGTGGCGGTGTCGACCGAGGCGGGCCGCGCCGGGATCGCGAACCCCGGCGTGCACGGCTTCTCCGAGATCCTCTACGCCACCAGCTCGGCCGCCAACAACAACGGCAGTGCGTTTGCCGGGCTGTCGGCGAACACCCCGTTCTGGAACGCGCTGCTCGCGGTCGCGATGTGGCTCGGGCGGTTCGGCGTGATCGTGCCGGTGCTGGCGATCGCGGGGCGCCTTGCGACCAAGCCGCGTCTCGACCCCGGACCCGGCACGTTGCCGACCCACGGGCCGCTGTTCGTGCTGCTGCTGATCGCGACCGTGCTGCTGGTGGGCGCGCTCACCTTCGTTCCGGCGCTCGTGCTGGGTCCGGTGGCCGAGCACCTGACGCTGTCCGCCCTGGCGGCCGGAGCCCGACCGTGAGCGCCGCGGCCCCGCCCCGGACGGCCTTCGACACGGCCGTGCTGCGCCCGGCGCTGTGGCGCGCCATCACACGCCTCGCGCCGCAGGTGCAGTGGCGCAACCCCGTGATGTTCGTCACGTGGGTGGCTGCCATCGTGGTCAGCGGCGTCGCCGTCACGGCTGCCGTCGCCCCCGAGCGTGCCGATGCCCCGCCGGGATTCGCCTTCGCCTGCGCGGCGTGGCTGTGGTTCACGGTGCTGTTCGCGAACTTCGCCGAGGCGATCGCCGAGGGCCGCAGCGCGGCCCAGGCGGCGTCCCTGCGCGGTCTGCGGACCGAGACCTGGGCGAGGAAGCTGCACGCGCCGCGTCACGACGCCGACTGGACGATGACGCCGGGCGCCGACCTGCGTGCCGGCGACATCGTGCGCGTCGACGCGGGCGAGACGATCCCGGTCGACGGCGAGGTCGTCGAGGGTGTCGCCTCGGTCGACGAGAGCGCGATCACCGGCGAGTCGGCCCCCGTGATCCGCGAGTCCGGTGGCGACTTCTCCGCGGTCACCGGGGGCACCCGCGTGCTGTCGGACTGGATCGTGGTGCGCGTGACCGCGGAGCCCGGACACACCTTCCTCGACCGCATGATCGGCATGGTCGAAGGGGCGGCACGCGGTCGCACGCCCAACGAGACCGCACTCACCATCCTGCTGGCGGCGCTGACGATCGTGTTCCTCGTCGCCTGCGCGACGCTGCAGCCGTTCTCGGCCTGGGCCACGACCGCCGCCGCGGATGCCGGTCGCCCGGTCGGCGTCACGGTGCTGGCGGTGCTGCTGGTCTGCCTGATCCCGACGACCATCGGCGGACTGCTGTCCGCGGTCGGTGTCGCGGGGATGAGCCGGATGCTGGCGGCCAACGTCGTCGCGACGTCGGGTCGGGCGGTCGAGGCGGCCGGCGACGTCGACGTGCTGCTGCT
>JALORJ010000240.1 GCA_025459035.1 Burkholderiales bacterium | reverse complement strand
TCGATCTGGGTGCCGAGCGCCTCGAGGTGGCCACGCTTCTTCAGCGGATTCTCGAGGAACATCCGCAGCAGGTCGGCATGGAACTCGGCCGGCAACCGGGTGTTGTCGGCGTTCCAGTAGAGGATGTCGAAGGCGGGCGGTCGATTGCCCAGCACCCAGTTGTTGGCGACGAACATCCAGACCAGGTCGTTGGGCCGCAGCCAGGCGAAGACGCGCGCCATCTCGGTGCCTTCGAGCACGCCCTGGCTGCGGGAGCGCTGGATCGCGGCGGCGATGGCGCTGCGCGAGGCGAACTGGCCGAGCAGCGTGGGCGCGGAGGTGTCGAGCACCGTCACCAGCAGCGTCGCCGAGGCCACGGTGCGTTCGCCGATCGCCTCCAGGTGCGCGAGCAGCGTCGCCAGCGTGAAGCCGCCGGCGCAGGCGGCCAGCATGTTGACCTGGTCCGCGCCCGTGATCTCGCGCGCGGCGGCGATGGCCTGCCGGGCGGCGCTCATGTAGGTCTCCATGTTCCAGTCGCGCTGCGCGGCGGTCGGGTTGCGCCACGACATGCAGAACAGCTGCACGCCATGCTCGACGGCGTATTCCGCGAAACTGCGGCCCGGCGCGAGGTCGACCATGTAGAACTTGTTGATCTGCGGCGGCAGCACGATCAGCGGGCGCGAATGCACGGTGGCCGTCGCCGGCTTGTACTGGATCAGCTCGAAGACCTCGGTGCGGAACACCACCGCCCCCGGCGTGACGGCGAGGTTCTTGCCGACCTGGAACTTGCGCTCGTCGACCTGCCGCGGCATGCCGCCGTTGGTCAGCACGTCGTCCGCCAGGTTCTGCAGGCCGTAGAGCAGGCTGCGTCCGCGCGTCTGCACGAGCCGCTGCAGCGCGCCGGGGTTGCCCAGCAGGGAGTTGGTGGGGGCCAGCGCCTCGGTGATCATCGACAACATGAAGCGCGCGCGTTCGCGGTCCTCGGGCGTCGCGTCGGCGCGATCCAGGATCCGGTTGCACATGTCGCGCCAGGCGAGGAATGCCTGCATCAGCCGGCGGTAGTAGCCGCTCTTCCGCCAGATCTCGTGGGCGAAGCGCCGGTCTTTAGGATCCGGCGCGACGGCCGAGCCGCCGCGCAGCACGTCGGCGAGCTGGCGCACCAGCCCGACGTGTTCCTCGAGCAGCATCTTCGGGCGACCCAGCGCGAGCCGCAGCGCCCGCTGCGCGGCATCCAGGATCTCCGCCCGGTCGATGCCGATCAGCGGGTTGGCGCCGAGGATCTCCTCGGCGGCGTCCTGCGCGGCCTCGCGCTCCAGCCCGGTGTCGCGTCCGACCGGTTCGGCCTGTTCGGGCGCAAACCCATCGGCGGCCGGCATCTCGATGGTCTCGGCGCCCGCCGTTGCGGCCGCAGGTTCGGCCGCGGGTTCGGCGGCGGGTTCGGCCGCGGCGGTGCGCTTGGACCGCGCTGAACCTTTCTTCCGGGGCGCCGAAGTCGGCGCCGATCGCGGTTTCTTGAGCCTTGCGGGGGTGCTGGCCATGTGAACTCCATCGCAGGGGCGGCAATCGCCCGCCCGTTATGTCGCACGGGCGCAAGGGAGTCCGCCCGGCTGTGATTATGGTCACGCGACGGTATCAGGCAGACCCCTAGGATCGGCCCCGACCTAAAGTCCGCGCCGGCCCTGCCGTTAACCTTTTTTCGGGTTGAGGGAGGGGCCACGAGCCCGCCTGCCCTTGGTCGCGCAGTCGTCTCTCGAGCGGAACCGGTCGCCGTTTCCGCTCGAGGAGTCTAACGCGATGTCCAGGTCCTTGCTCGCAGGCGCCGCCGTGGCGCTTGCCGGGTTGATTGCGGCACCGATGGTGTCGGCCGCCGGCGCCCCGGCCGGCTTCCAGATCGACAACACCGCGCAGGTCAACTACACGCTGGGTGCCACCAGCGTCACCGCGCCATCGAACACCGTCAGCTTCGTCGTCGCCGAGATCGTCGACGTGGTCGTCACGCTGCAGAGCCCGACGATCTCGGTTTCCCCTGGAGCGACGGGCCAGGTGCTCGTGTACCGGGTCACCAATACCGGCAACGGACTCGAGCCGTTCCGCCTGACGATCGACAGCGCGCTCGGCGGCGATGAGTTCGACCCGGTGCCTGCGACGCCGGCCGTCTATTTCGACACCGATGCGAGCGGCACGCTGACCCCGGCCGATACGCCCTATACCCCCGGTTCCAACGATCCCTCGCTGGCGGCCGACGCCTTCGCGACGGTGCTGGTCGTCAATTCGATCCCGGCGCCGCTCGCCAACGGCAATCGCGGTCTTTCGCTGCTCCGGGCGGCTTCTTTGACCGGCACGGGCGCGCCAGGAACCGTTTTCGCGGGGCAGGGAACCGCGGGTACCGACGCCGTCGTCGGCAACAGCGGCGGCGACGCCGATGCCACCGGCCAGTACCTGGTGGCGGACCTGCAGCTGGCCGCGGTCAAGTCGGCCACGGTGCTCGACCCGTTCGGTGGCGCGCGCCCGGTTCCCGGCGCCCGGATCACCTACCAGGTCGTCGTCACGCCGACCGGTTCTGGCACCGCCTCGGCCGTCGTGTTCAGCGATCCGATACCGACCCGCACGACCTACGTGCCCGCGTCCCTGCGCCTCAACGGCGCGGCGCTCACCGACGATGCCGCCGATGCGGATGCGGGCAGCCTGCAGACCGCGCCGACCCGCGCGGTGCGCGTCGCGCTCGGCACCCTCACGCAGGCCAGTGGACCCCAGACGATCACGTTCGACGTGACGATCGATTGAAGACCCGAACCCAGGAGATCCCCATGAACACCGCAACCATTTCGAAGCTCGTGATCGGCGCGCTCGCGCTGGCGGCGACGTCCGCCGCGGCCGCTGACGGCGCCCGCAAGGGCTGCGTCGAGCTGAAGACCGTCGCCGAGCAGGAAGTCGAGTACGTCGACGAGCAGGGGCAGCGCTCCACCCGCCTCGTGCCCGCCGCGAAGGTGGTTCCCGGCACCCAGGTGGTCTGGACCGTCACCGCGAGCAACATCTGCGACAAGCCCGCCGACAAGGTCTTCATCGACAACCCGATCCCGGCGCAGATGAGCTACGTGCCCGACTCGGCGGTCGGCGCGGGCGCGGACATCCTGTTCTCGACCGACGGACGACAGTTCGCCGACCCGGCGGCGCTGCGCGTCAGCGAGGCCGACGGCAGCGAGCGCATCGCGCGCAGCAGCGACTACACGCACATCCGCTGGAGCCTGCGCAACCCGATCGGTCCGGGCCAGGTCGCCGTGGCGCGCTACCGCGCCGCCCTGAAGTGACCTGACGCGCCTGCTGGACACCTCCATGAAACCGAATCCCGTACCCGGAGTACACAAGATGAACTCGTTTCCCGTTTCCATGAAGCATGCCGCCGCGGCGCTGCTCGTGCTCGGTGGTGCCGCGCTGCTGCCGCAGGCGCAGGCGGCCGGCACCGCCGCGAGCACCTCGATCCAGAACCGCGCGACCATCAGCTACAGCGTCGGTGGCAACGCGCAGACGCCGATCGAGTCGTCGCCGACCGGCAACTCGACGCCCGGCACCAACAACGGCGCCTCGACCGCGTTCGTCGTCGACAACCGGGTCGACCTCACGGTCACCGAGGTCGCCGGCGCCGCCACCGTCGTCAACCCGGGCCAGCTGAACGCGGTGGCGACCTACCTCGTGACGAACACCGGCAACGCGCCCCAGGCCTACCAGCTGACGCCTACGAACATCACCGGCGGGACGCTGTTCGGCAACACCGACAACTCGGACGTCGGCAACCTGCGCGTGTTCGTCGACGCCAACGCCAACGGCACCTACGAGCCGGCCACCGATACGGCGACCAGCATCACGACCCTCGCTGCCGACATCGGCGTGCGGGTGTTCATCGTTGCGGACGTGCCCGTCACCGCGACCAATGCGCAGTTCGCCAACGTGCGCCTGACGGCTGCCACGGCCGTGAACAACACGCCGGCGACGCTGCTCGTGCAGAGCACCGGCGCCGACAACCCGGCGACTGTCGAGATCGTGTTCGCCGACGGCGCGGGTGCGGGCGGCGACGCCGTGCGCAACGGCCGCTTCGCGGCCGACGACCAGTACGCGGTGCAGTCGGCGGCGCTGTCGGTGCTGAAGGCCTCCACGGTCATCAGCGACACGTTCAACGGCACGACCAACCCGAAGGCGATTCCGGGCGCGACCGTCGAGTACGCGGTCACCGTGACCAACACGGGCGTGGTGGCGGCCTCGGGCCTTTCGATCGCGGACCCGCTGCCCGCCAACACGACCTTCGTGCAGAACGGCTACAGCAGCGGCACGCGCGACGTGCAGCTGACCGTGGGTTCGACCAACACCTTCTGCATCGCCGAAGCCGGCGGCACGGACACGAACGCGGACGGATGCGTGCGCACGGCCGGTGGGGTGTTGCAGGTCGGCGCCCCGGCGCTGGGCGCGGTGGCGGTCGGTGCCGCCAACGCCGTGACCCTGCGCTTCCGCGTGACCATCAACTGATCGGGCGGGGCGCACCGGTCCGCGCGCGGTGAGCCGCGTGC
>JALORJ010000239.1 GCA_025459035.1 Burkholderiales bacterium | reverse complement strand
GACCTGCTCGTTCATCCAGCGCTCGAGGTACGGCTTGGCCGTCTTCCACAGATCGAGATCGGGATCGAGCTCGCGCCCGAGGCCCTCGATGTTCAGCAGCGTCTTCTGCAGGAGTACCAGCTGCGGCTGCACCTCGAGGTTGAAGCGGCGCGCCGTCTGGAACAGCCGCAGCAGCACCTTGCCGAACGAGATCTCGCGCAGCGGCTTGTCGAAGATCGGCTCGCACACGGCCCGGATCGCGGCCTCGAACTCGTCGACACGCGTCTCCGGCGGCACCCAGCCCGCCTCGAGGTGCGCCTGCGCGACGCGTCGGTAGTCGCGCCGGAAGAACGCGAGGAAGTTCTGCGCGAGGTAGTTCTTGTCGACCTCGGTCAGCGTTCCCATGATCCCGAAATCGAGCGCGATGTATCGCCCGTCGTCGCCGACGAGGATGTTTCCCGGGTGCATGTCGGCATGGAAGAAGCCGTCCCGGAACACCTGGGTGAAGAAGATCTCGACGCCGGTGCGAGACAGCCGCGCGATGTCGATGCCGCGCTCGCGCATCGCCTCGACCCGCGAGATCGGCAGGCCGTGCATGCGCTCCATCACCATCACCTCGGTCGCGCACCAGTCCCAGTAGACCTCGGGGACGCGCAGCAGGTCGGAGTCGCGGAAGTTGCGTCGCAGCTGGCTCGCGCTCGCGGCCTCGCGCAGCAGGTCGAGCTCGTCGTGCAGGTGCTTCTCGAACTCCGCGATCACCTCGCGCAGCTTGAACCGCTTGCCGTCGGCCCAGACGAACTCGACGAGCCCGGCCGCCGTCTGCAGCAGCTCGAGGTCGCGCTCGATCACGCGCTGGATGTCGGGCCGCAGCACCTTGACGGCGACCTCGCGTCCGTCGGGCAGCACCGCGAAGTGCACCTGGGCGACCGACGCGCTCGCGACCGCCGTGCGGTCGAACTGCGCGAACACTTCGCCCACCGGCCGCGCATAGACACGCTCGAGCGTCGCGACCACGACCTCGGACGCGAACGGCTTGACCTGGTCCTGCAGCCGGGCGAGCGCGTCGGCGATGTCGACCGGAATCAGGTCGCGGCGCGTCGACAGCTGCTGGCCGAACTTGACGAAGATCGGCCCGAGGGCCTCCAGGGCACGCGCCAGCCGTACCGCCCGCGGCGCGTCGAGGCGCCGCCAGCCGCCGAGCAGGCGATGCAGCGGCTGAAGCGCCTGCAGCCGGCTGTGCGCGAAGACGAACTCGTCGAGTCCGAAGCGCAGCACGACAGCCCAGATGCGCGCGAGGCGCAGCAGACGCTTCATCGACGCGACCGCGGTGGCGGGTTCAGGAGCCGGCGCCCCGCGGCGCCGTGGCTTCGAGCCGACGCAGGCGTGCGTCGAGGCGCTCGGCCGCGTCGCGCACCTGGTCGACGGCGTCCTGCCACGCCTGCTGCTCGGCCGTCGGTACCACGACCCGTGCCTCTTCCGACACCCACTCCGCGAATCCGGCGCCGGCGCGCCGCACGGCATCACGCGCATCCGCCGACGCGCCGTGAAGGCCCTGCACGACGCGATGCGCGAGCGCGCCGCCCAGCACACGCGCGAGGTCACCCTCGGCATCCCAACGCAGCCCGGCGACGAGCGACCACACGGTCTGCGCGAAGCCGGCATCGCCGTCGACACGCGCCGCGCTGCGCGCACCGGCGTCACCCGTCATCAGCTTCGGGACCGCCGCGAGCGGGACCTGCACCGTGAGCGCCGGCGCGGCGGCGCCTTCGGCATCGGCGGCGGCCACGCCGCCCGCCGCGGTGACGAACAGCGCGAGATCGAACGCACCTGCGACGAAGCGCGCGGTCTTGCCGGCGTGCGGTCGCAACGCCTCACGCGCCCACGGCGCCGCATCGAGAAGATGTTCGACGGCGCGCGCGACCGGGACGGACAGCAGGTCGGATGGCGTCACGCGACAAACCCGCGGTGGACCGCGGCGACTCCCCCGGTCAGGTTGAACCACTCGACGCCCTCGAAGCCGGCCGCTTCCAGCATCGCGCCGAGCGTCGGCTGATCGGGATGCATGCGGATCGACTCGGCGAGATAGCGATAGGCGTCGGCGTTGCGCGCGACCAGCCGGCCCAGCGCCGGCAGCACCGCGAACGAGTACGCGTCGTACAGCTTCGCGAGCGGCGCGTGCACACGCGAGAACTCCAGCACGACGAGCCGCCCGCCGGGACGCAGCACGCGGTGGAACTCGGCCAGCGCGATCTCCTTGTGCGTCATGTTGCGCAGCCCGAAAGCCACGCACACGCAGTCGAAGTGGCGCGCCGGGAACGGCAGCCGCTCCGCGTCGCACCGCGCCACGGGGACCACACGACCCCGGTCGGCGAGGCGATCGCGCCCGGCCGCGAGCATCGGCCCGTTGATGTCGGTGAGCCACACGCGCCCGTCGGGGCCGACGCGGTCGAGCAGCAGGCGCGTCATGTCGCCGGTCCCGCCGGCGACGTCCAGCACGCGCTGTCCCGGCCGCACGAGGCATGCGTCGGCCGCGAAACGCTTCCACAGGCGATGCAGACCGGCCGACATCAGGTCGTTCATGACGTCGTAGCCCGGCGCGACGGCGTCGAACACGCCCGCGACGCGACGCGCCTTGTCGGCCTCGTCGACGGTCTCGTATCCGAAGTGGGTGTCGGCCATCGTCGCGGTCACTCGTCGGTCGGGGCGCGGCGCGACGTCGGCGGCGCCACCGGTACGGCGGCCGCCGGCCCGCGCCGGGCGCCGAGCTTGTGGAGATTCACGGTCCCGGCCGGATCGCGGCTCGCGCCCGCGGCCTCGAGGCGGGCGAGGTACGCGGGCCACAGCGTCGCGTGCTCGGTCGCGAGCTGGTGCAGCCAGTCCCACGAGTACAACCCGGTGTCGTGACCGTCGTCGAACACGAGCTTCACGGCGTATGCCCCGACCGGCTCGATCGCGGTGATGTTCACGTCACGCTTGCCGACCTGCAGCGTCTCCTGCCCCGGGCCGTGGCCTCGCACCTCGGCGGACGGGCTGAACACGCGCAGGAACTCGCAGTCCAGACGCGCGCGCAGGCCGTCGTCGAACGCGATCTCGAGCTGGCGGGACTTGCGGTGGAGCACGATGTCGGTGGGGCGCGGCATGGGGTGTCGCGAAGCGGTTCGGGGAGCCGGGGATCGTAGTCGTCGACTCCGCGCCGGCGTCGCGGTTCGCTGCATCGCGGAAAAGATGTCACCGCGTTGTAATAATGGATTCATAGGCTCCGTCCGAATCCACCCGTGGAGTGCGCATGGCCGCCACCATCCTGGTCGTCGAAGACGAACCGGCCATCCAGGAGTTGATCTCCTACAACCTGAAGCAGGCCGGCCACCAGGCCATGAAGGCGGACAACGCCGAGCAGGCGCTCAATCTGGTCCAGAACGCCCTGCCCGACCTGATCCTGCTCGACTGGATGCTGCCCGGCATCTCGGGCGTGGAGTTCGCACGCCGACTGCGAACCGACAAGCGCACGCGGCAGATCCCGATCATCATGCTGACGGCGCGCTCCGAGGAGCAGGACAAGCTCACCGGGCTCGAGACCGGCGCCGACGACTACATCACCAAGCCGTTCTCGCCGCGCGAGCTCAACGCGCGGGTCAAGGCCGTCCTGCGACGCCGCGCCCCGCAGATGACCGACGATCTGGTGCAGGTCGGCGCGCTGAAGCTCGATCCGGCCAGCCACCGCGTGACGGGTCAGGGGCAGACGGTGGACCTCGGGCCGACCGAGTTCCGCCTGCTGCACTTCCTGATGACGCATCCGGAGCGGGTCCACTCGCGCACGCAACTGCTCGACCACGTGTGGGGAGATCACGTGTTCGTCGAGGAGCGCACGGTCGACGTGCACATCCGCCGGCTGCGCAAGGCGCTCGAGCCGACGACGCTCGATTCCCTGATCCAGACCGTGCGCGGCACCGGCTACCGGCTGTCGGCAAACTGACACGCGCGGGGGCGCGAGCGGACGCCCCGCCGCCATAATCCGCGCGCTGTCCGCGCGTGGAGTCGCCCACGATGTCGCCTCACTGGCGCAAGCCGCTGTCGGTCCTGGTTCCCGTCGCGCTCGTGGCCGCGGTCGTCGGTCTCGTGGCCGACGCGGCGTGGGGTCTGGGCGTGGCGGCGGTCGCGCTCGCGACGCTGCTCGCGCATCACCTGCACAACCTCTCGCAGTTCCAGCGCTGGCTGGTCGATCCGCGCATCGACAACGTGCCGTCGGGCAGCGGCCAGTGGGAGCAGTCGTTCTCGTACCTGCTGCGCATGCGCCGCCGACAGGCGCAGACCGAGGCGCGACTGCAGGAGGCGTTGACGCGCTTCCAGAAGGCCGGCGCCGCCATTCCCGAGGCGGTCGTGATCCTCGATGCCGACGACCGCATCGACTGGTGCAACCCGAGCGCGCAGACCTTCTTCGGGCTCGACCCGGTTCGCGACCGGGGCCAGCAGATCAACTACCTGATGCGCCAGCCGCAGTTCCTCGACTACCTCGGCGGCGATGACTGGTCGACCCCGCTGCAGATGCGGCTGGTGCTCGGCAGCGGCCACGAGGCCAACCTGTCGG